>JBFZAB010000030.1:0-4521 GCA_041309285.1 Candidatus Omnitrophota bacterium | reverse complement strand
GCTTAAATTTCCAATTTGCCGGAACTAGAACATTGTCTTTTATGCCCGCGAGAACTTATCTTTTTCGTTGTTTTTATAATTCTTTAGGGCAGAACATTAAAGAGGAAAAAGTTTTAATAAATAACCAAGAATTTTGTTTAGATATAAATTTAGGCAGCGGCCCAAGCACAAAAATAAAACATTATAATTATTCAATTAAAACTATAGAAGAGAAGAATTATATTATTTTTCAATTTACAGCTGAGTTTAATCCTAATTGCGGCGTTTCCCCAGAATATGAATGTGAAAAATTTGAGGAAGAAAAAGTAACGGCTTTTTTTAACCAAATACTCTCTACTTTTAAGTTTATTGAACAAACAAATATTAAAGAGCTCGGTAGTCCGGAAAAGGTAGTAAGCGATTTCTTTTTTTGGTATATCTACGGAGAAGGAGAAAAAAGCCTCCAAGGAAGAGATGATGTTACAGAAGGATATAAAAATAAAATCGCTGAATTAAATAAAGAATTTAAGCTGCACGATCCAGTTATGTCATATCAAGATGGCCCAGGCAACGGATTTACCGTCGAAGAAGCTACGATTACGGGGGAAAACGCCTATTTAGACGTAGCTCTGCATTATTTGTATGCAGACAATGTTCGTAATGTAGAGCTGATATTAATTGACGGGAATTGGAAGATTGATGATATTGTTCGTGAAGAAGAACGAATAACAGGGTAATTGTATACCCCGCCCAAAACCCCGCCGCTCCGCGGCGGTTTTTTTTGTTTGACCAATAGTTGTAATTTTAGTATTGTAAAATATCAAAATATAGCTGATTAATTGAGAAGGAGGGAAAATGATACGCGAAAAGGTGACGCTCGCCTTTGATCCGAAAAAGGCAAGCAGGGGAATCCAAGAAGTCTTCTCTTATCCTCTAGCCCGTACACTCTGGCTGGCCACGCGCGGTGGCCATATACAGAGCCAGTATTTTGAGGTTGATTGCATACTCTACGCCCGCGCAATTGAACGGGTCAAGGAAGAAGGTTCCTTAACGGCACAACAGCTTTTCAGAATCCTTTCTGGCGTCGTGCCGCCCGGCCGTAGAATCATCGGGACCGACGAGCTAGAGCTCGCTGCCGACTTACTGCCATTCGTCAACGGTGAGAAAGAGATCACCTTTACAGTTGACGAGAGGAATCTGACCGAAGAAGAGGCTTTTCGGGAACGCCTCAGCAGTCTTGGCCCAGGAAAGCCAGGTTAGTTCAAAAGACGAGAGGGGGTCGCAATATAAGGAGGCCGTTTCTTGATAGCGGCCTCTTTTCAATTTCGATAAAAATCGTTATTAAAAACTCCTCCACCCAATACCCCGCTGCTTCGTAGCGGTTTTTTGTTTGCATTATGATAGAATGAGATAAAGGCCGATATTATATTAAAAATAGATAAAAATATGAGCCTTACATCTTATACGGATGAAAAATTAAAAAAATTGGATTGGATAGATATGGCTTTGACGAAAATTGCTTGCTTTGCCTTTGGAGTGCTTCTTGTCAGGCTGATCCCGGGGTTAATGGGAATTAATATCTGGCTGATTGTTGCGGTTTGGATTATTTTTGCGGTAAAACCCCTATATAAATTTTTCAGCAAATAAAAAATAGCCAATTTTAAAAATGTGCGAATTCTGCCATAAACATGGCGAAGGCAAAAAATGGTACCTCCGGGCAGAGAACTATTCGGAGTCCCTGCTTAACGATCCACAGCGGCGCAGATTTATTAAGGATTTTGTTAGCGATCTGGAATACTTTAGGCGGGCATTAAGGAAAATAGAAAAATTGCGCCGTCTGCCGCCTTATATTCAGGCGGTCGTTACCCCTATTATGGTGAACAGGCAGAAAATGTTTCACTACGGGCAGGTTGTGCCCATAGAGGAAATTGAGCGTATTTTTGGTTTTGTTAACTCTGTGACCAGACTGCCCTGTATATGTCGTCAGGCCACGTTGGGTAAAGAGCAAAGGTATTGCTATGCGCTTAGCATGGTTCCGCCCGAACAATCGCAACTGATTGGAATCGTGCGCGGTGTTGATGCGAGTTATCTGACGGGCCCGGACACCAGTGGCTTAGAAGCGTTATCTAAAGAGGAAGCTCTTGCCAGCCTCAGAGAACTCGAGAAGAAGGGTCTTTGCCATACTGTCTGGACTTTTATCTCCCCTTTTATCGGAAGCATTTGTAATTGCGATCGGACGGATTGTGTGGCGATGCGGTTGTCTGTAAATATGAACTACCCAGTTATGTTTAAAGCAGAATATGTTGCCGAAGTTAACTCTGACTTGTGCAAGGGATGTCGTCAGTGTATGCACGTCTGCCAATTCGGGGCTATGAGATATGATGTTGCCTGCAAGAAGGTAGAGGTAGACCAGAAGAAGTGTTATGGTTGCGGGATCTGCCGTATCAATTGCCCCGAGAATGCAATAAAACTTAACGAGCGCTCTGTTTTCCCTCGATAAATTTCTTAAAGATAACAAAAAAGCCAGGAAACCGCGGTTTTATTCGCTGTTTAACTCTTCGGACGACCCCCCTATGTTTATAATTCGGAAATTTGGAGCTTCAGGGGTAGAAGAAGGAGGTGTTCCCAGCGTTAACCCTGAGTTGACGTATAATTCCGAAGGGCTGATAAGGTGTGGAAAACGCCCTTGACGAGCCTCTAAAAGGCACCTAAAATAGAATAAGTGGTCGCGAGATAGATTATTTCAAAGAAGAAGCCAAGAAATTGGCTTTTAAGACTATTAGTAGACTGCTTAGTAACTTTCTTAATCTTATTTCAAGATTAAGGGGTAAAATATCTCGGGTTAGGATAAGTCGCTGGATTGTCGGGCAGAGCTATAAAAGGCTTTTAAGGGGGTTATGGAAAGACCCTCATTGTCGTTTGGGAACGATTTCCGCTTTTTTGTTTATTATATTGGCATTGTCCTGCAGCTCTCTTTTCGGATCCCTGGAAAAAAAGGAATCCGCTGTTTATTCCGCTATTAATCTGGCTTCCCCAGGAGAAGGATTGCCTCAAAATGATGCGGCATTTCTAGACCCAACAAGCAAGGCACATCCTGAATCGCCGGATTTTCTTTTAGTTCAAAACAGCAGTCTTCAGGCCGCTTCTCCGCCCGTTGCAGTCACTCCTCAGGTTTTAGCTTCTTTGATAGACGGCTATGAGCCAGAAGACGTTAAAAAGGTAATCATTGAATATGTTGTTGTCCCGGGTGATACTCCAGGCTCAATTGCAGAAAAATTCGGTGTTTCTCTTGATACCATTCTTTGGGCAAATAATTTAACCAAGAACTCGGCGGTAAAATTAGACCAAAAATTAGTTATTCCTCCGGTTTCCGGGATAATCCATCATGTTAAAGACGGAGATACGATAAGCGCAATTGCTACGAAATATAAAGCCAACACAGAAGAAATGATAGCCTTTAACGAGCTTTCTTCTGAGGGAGATATCTATTTGGGAGATGTTATTATTGTGCCCAATGGAGTTATGCCCCCGCCGGCAGTAAAATATGTCGCGCCGGTTAGTCCTTGGGTTCCGTTAGCTTCCAGCTATTTTATCTGTCCGATTTCCGCACCATGCAGAGTTACCCAGAGGCTTCATTGGTATAATGCCATTGATTTTAGCCACGGGAAATGCGGTGAGCCAATTTTTGCCGCCGCTGGCGGTAAAGTTTTAAAAGTTAAATTAACCAGCTCTACCTCGCGCTGGGCAAATGGCGGCGCAGGCAATACTATTTCTATTCAGCATCCTAATGGAGCGGTTACCAGCTACGGCCATATTTCAGCCAGCTTTGTTAAACCGGGAGATGAGGTTTTCCAGGGCCAGATTATTGCATTGATGGGAGGAACTCCAGGAACTCCCGGGGCAGGGCTTTCAACAGCTTGTCATTTGCATTTTGGAGTTTCAGGGGCAAGAAATCCCTTCTCTTACTAAATAAAAATAAATTATATATAAAAAAACCCGCACGGGCGGGATTTTTGTTTTATAAATAAATTATTAGTATTCTCTTATTCCGAACATGCTATTAAAGGCCTGCCCCATAGGGAGAAAACAAAAACCTTTTAATAGCGATTGTCTGACTAGATGACATTAGAATATGTTTAGCTTTTGGCGAATGAAAAAGCTTCTCTTATCGAGGAAACCCATATGCCTAATCCTAAAAATCCGCCTATAAAATAGATGATTACATTATCTGAAAAATATCCAATTAAGAATATAGCTAAACCTGTTCCAAGCCAAAAAATAAATCTTTTATAATTTTCAAGATATAAATATACGACATAACTAAAGAAGATCGCTATAATAATGGCTATAATTCCGCTTTTTTTCTTTTTATCTATAATCATTATTGTATTTTACCAAAATAACGCCCAAAAGGCGATTGTTTGTTTTGAGTTGAGTTGAGTTGAGTTGTAAGTTGTAAGTTGTAAGTTGTAAGTTGTAAGTTGTAAGTTGTAAGTTGTAAGTTGTAAGTTGAGTCTAATCTTCTCTTATTCTGTACATCAA
>JBFZAB010000029.1:0-5483 GCA_041309285.1 Candidatus Omnitrophota bacterium | reverse complement strand
TTAGCTTTAAGCAGAGACCTCTTGAGTTATTTTCTGTCTATGATGGTTCTTTTACCGGAAGGTCTTCCTGCTGATATTATTCCGGAACCGGCCGCAGGCGGATCTATTGTAGTTAATGATCCTAATGGAAATTCGTTAGTAATACCTACACAATAATAAAAATATGAAGAAATATATGAAAAGACTAATATCCAGCGTAATAACGGCAATGTTCATCATAAATTCCACGGGGAGCAATTTAGCTTTTGGTAATTCCGATGCCTATTACGGCAATATTAATCCTCTTGGCGTGATTACTGCGGGAAATGTTAACGAGTTACTCGGAGAGGGGGAGTCAGTAGATTTAGAAGGCTGGACTATAGAGCCTGTATTTTCCGTAGAAGATACAAACGGTAACGGCGAGGCTGATGGTGGCGATCAGCTCATACTTACAAATATAAATCTTATACCTCCGATATCCAGGCAGAGGACTATGCTTCAGGAAAAGTTAGCTAATTTCTGGAACCCCGTGGAATATATACCCACAGCTACTACTTATGAAATAGAGTGGTATGGCAATTGGTATACAGTTCCGGCATCTTTTTTGACCGGAAATCCAAGAGTAAACATATTGTCTAATATTTTTGATGGACGGCAGCAGTTTAATGTCAGGATAAAAGGAGAAGAAGCTAATTCTTCTGGTGACGCTTTTTCTTATCAAATACCCGAGGAAATGGTCCTATCAGTTGCTAATTTATCTGCCGGTGGTTATATGGATGAAAACGGAAACGTTAATATCTATATAGAATCCCAGGATCGTGTCGTTGAAGTACCGCTGGATTTTGTTAACCTTGGTTTATTTGAGACTACACAGCATCCTGCAGGTCCCGAAACGTGGTATTCGTTAAATGACTCCAACATCCCAGGTGATGAAACAACATGTGCAGCCGATAGGGATAATTTTATTAATAAAGGGAGAACTGGGGTATTTTATGCGGATGAAAATTACTATGTGGATAACGAAGGTAACAGCTACAAAAGATTGGTTTTGCCCGATGCCAGTACGCATCCTGGGTTATATGCCGTAGATGATTGGAAGGCGGAATTTCTATGTTCCTGGTTAACAGAGCACGATGTCTCAAGCCCGGACCCCCAGACCGTTAATTATCTAGATTATATGCCCCAAATAGCCCAGGATGGAATTAATGCGAAGCTGGCTGAGGCAAGTGCTATCTTGGAAAATCCCGATATAGATCAAGAAGATATCGAAAGAGCTGCAGGGTTGTTAGAAGAGGCGGCGAACTATGAGATGCTTGTTATCTTTGCTGATCGGGCGGAATTGATTATTGAGCAATATCTGCCAACAATAGCAGATCTCCAGGCAAATAAAGCAAGCGGAGAGTTAAGGACTGCACTTTGGCAGCTAGAAGACAATTTTAATGAAGTAAAAAGACTATTGGGGATTGCCAACTCTTTGGAACAAAATGGTAGAGAAAATGTTTTAATCGAAATTTCCCAGACCTTAACCGGAGTGCCGTATGAGGCGCCCCCGGATTCATCTTTTTCTTCGGTTTCTCCTGATTCTGCTATTGGCAGCATAGATTTTAGCATATCTAATTACCTTGATTATTTTAATTTTTTACAGCAAGCCTTAACCAAATTTTCAGAATTTAATAAGGGCTTTTCCGGTTCCCCTCTATTGGACAGCGATTATATTGATCCTGCTGGCTATTCTTACGGCATGCAAAAGTTATTTGAAGAAGTTATTCATCAAGAAATAATAGGAATTGCCCGTAGTGCCGCCTTGAATTTCCTTATGCTTACTGCGGCTTCTATTATTACTGGAAATGTCCTTGGAATAGTAGCAAATGTGACAGGTTTGGCAGCATGGGTTAGCCAAGCCGCTACGGCAGGTAATGTAATAGCAAAAGCAATGAAATTTGGCGGAGCAATTATCAGGGCCGGTAATTTATTTGATGAAGCTACCGAATCCGGAATAAGCTTATTTGGGGGATTGGCGGGTATTTTTGGTCGGCCTGGAGGAATATTGGCCGCAGGAAACCTGGCCCTTAGAGTTGGCATTAACACCGCAACGGTTTATACGACGACTCTAGGTACTCTGGAAGGTAATGAATTATGCCGTTTTTTAAACAATCCCGTAGCATATGTGTTTCCTGTTACCGAAGCAGTGGGCAATCTCGGGGATTGGTTTGAACGGGCTGATTTGTTCTTTAATGCAATAGGTAAACGCAGTGGCGCATTAAGCGTAGCACAATCTCAAATTGACCCAGCCAGCATAGAAAATCTTCGTAGCGCAATACAATCAGCTCTGGGAGTAAATTTAGCTGCCGAGTCTTCTTTGGGAATAATATCCACAGCCGGAAGTAACATAATCAATTCCATACGCGGATTTCTTAGCTCTATAAAGAAAAATACTCAAAGTTCTGCCGTTTCTACTACCGAATCAGGGGAAAGCACGACTCCGGAAGTAACCGCGACTTCTTCTGTTACTGGAGTTGCCGAGACAGTATCTACTGGTTCAGAAGGTGTTGCACAGATAGAAGTTAATGGGCAAACCATCGACACGGTGCATAATTTTGTATGGGATGTGCAGAATAATAGGATATCTCCCCCTATCTATGATCTTTCTCGAGTTGGTGAATTGGTGGACGGCATACTTGATACAGACAATCAAATTGCCCTTGATCAGGCCGAAAGAATTATAGGCTCGCTGAATGCGCAACAGAACAATTTAATCAGCCGCTGGCAGGGCTTTAATAACGAATTGGCTGCGGTTGGGGAATTAAAAACAAAAGAAAACAGGCACTCGCGGGCTTTGGCAATATCTTGCCTGGTTGCTGCAGCCTTTAATGAGTCCCTTACCTTAGAAGAGGTTGTTAAAATCTATGCCTTGACTGCAGATAAAGCTTTATCGGTACTTAGCCCGGAGGAATCTGCCGGTAAAGTTGGTGCTATAGTAGCCTGTGTTAACCATTTGCTCGGAAAGCAGACATTCCTGACAACGGATCAGGCTCTGGCTGAAGCTGCCATTGTTCAGTTCGGTAAACTTTACAGTTTATTTGGGATTAATGCCGAAATTGTTTCTGCGGCAAGTGAACCCGCGCTTAAAATAAGCAACATAGATGTAGTTTATGCGAGCGAAGAAGGGTTATTCGGCTATTTTAATAATAAATACCCGGAAATAGAATATAAAGACGGCCTGCAATCCCTTTCTAATGAAGATGCGTCTTTGTTACTAGAATTATATATACAGTATGATCGCTTTAAAAACTATACAATAACTGCGCTTCAGAATGATCCGCGCAACATAAATAATACTAAACTCGATATAAATTCAGTATCCGCTAAGCTGGAAAGCCTTATGCCTAGAGTTTTCTCCCAGATAATGAAGTTACGAGATTTACCCCAATCTTTACCCAAGGATGAGGATGGTAAGCCAGATTATTCCGGACAACTTGAGGTGATAAATGACTTACCAGATGATGATGCTAAGACGATTTATTCTATGGCAGTTGCCTATCTTGCTACCAAATCGAATCAGGGATTTTATCCACACGTGGAACAACTGGTTTCTGCCTATCTACTTCATCAGGGAGACACCTGTATTAATCTTGCCACGGGAGAAGGTAAATCTTTGGTAGGGGTATTAGCCGCGTATTTTAATAAAGCCGTTAAAGGCCTGAGGACAGATATCCTTACCCACAAGGCGGAGGATGCGGCGGCAGGATTTAGGGATTATGGCGGATTGTGTTCAACTTTGGGGCTTAGAGTTTCGCTTTTAAGCAGCGAGAATAGAGGCAGTATAAATCTGTCCGATTTTGATGTCACATACGGACAGTGGTCAAGTTTCGTTCATAACTTCGCCGGACTCTTTGCCAAGAGTGGTACCGATATTGATAAATTTAGAAACCTGAAAACAACATTATCTGGTTCGGCGGTTATCATAGACGAAGTAGACGCTATTCTTATGTCGGAAGTAATGACCCCTTGCATAATAAGCAGCGGAAGCGATAAGAAACTTGATTCCGGAGAAGCGGCTAAATTACAAAAAGCCTTAGATTTTGTTATAAAGCATGGGTCTACCATAGGAGCAGAATATATAGGAACAAAAAGGTTGCAAGCGTCTGCCACAGCTTTCTTGTCGGTCAACGGGAATTTTGGCATTAATGATGTTACGGCAGAAAGGCTATTGTTCAATGCCTATCAGGCCCTGAGAATGCAAAGAGACATAGGTTATATCGTTCAGAATGGTCAGGTAATTATTATCGGGGAATATACCCATGAGGGGTTAGAAGGTAGGAATTTTTCTTTCGGTTTGCACCAGATGCTGGAGTTGAAAGAAGGCTTAACGCCATCGGCATACTCCGAGAGCAGCATGGAGTATTCACTACAGGCATATCTGGATTATTATAGACAGTATGGAGGTATGTCCGGAACAGCATCTGTCTTTGGAATGGTGTTTGAAGATGTTTATGGCCTTAATACGGTTTCTGTTCCTGCACATATTGCTTCCCAGAGGCAGGAGTTTATTCATGCTTATACCGATGACGAAACGAAAGGATTAAGCGCAAATCAGATAAGGGATAACGCTGTTGTTGAATGGGCGTTGGGCTATATGAGTTCTCCCGAGAAAACTCCGTTACTTTTTGTTGCGAAAGATATTCCGGAAGCAGAGAGATACAGGGCAATTTTTGCGACGGTTGCAGGGCAATGTGGTTTTCGCATTCAGATGGCAACGGCAAGAGAACAGTCTGCAGGAGGACTTGAGGGCATTATAGAAGAAGCTGGAAAATTGGGAGTTTTGACAATAGCAACTCCTTTAATGGGTAGGGCGGTAGATATAAAAGCAGATTATCTTGCAGTTGCCGCGAGTTCAACGGTTAATCTTTGGGATATGGTCCAGATTTTTGGCCGCGTTGGACGGCAGGGAAGACCAGGCGAGGCACATCTTTTTATAAGTACCGATGATCCATTATTGGCGGATTTAAGTGCAGGAACAAGTAATCTGAGAGGAAGGATAAGAGCTTTAAATGCACAAGGCTACGATATTTTGAATCCAGCTGAGAGATATCCTGGTTCTTACGGTCCCACGGCCGAAAATGTTATGGGTATAGTTATTGATAGTTTTGAGCAGAATGTAGCCGAGCAAGGCAGAAATCTAATGAGAGCGCTGGAAACAAGAAAAGCAGTTGCGGATGTCATAGATGATTTTCAAGTCGGAATAGATGAACCTATGGTATTTTTGCAGGAATGTCTTGATGTCTATAATGCATATAAACGCTCCCTTGATCCGGCTGCGGCTGAGGTAACAATAGAAGGAAATATAAGGCCAATGTCTGCAGGAGTATCCGAGAATAGCCTATTAAATGGTATAAGAGAACTTACTATTCTAAGTCTGCATAAATTTTTGAATTCAGATGTCAATTCGAGTAGTAAAATTCTAGAAAGCCTCGGTCTTGAGATTACGGATATAGGCCAAGATC
>JBFZAB010000028.1:0-3264 GCA_041309285.1 Candidatus Omnitrophota bacterium | reverse complement strand
ATACTCCCCACCACAATGCAGATTTAAGAGAGTTAAGTGAGTTTATAATATCCTGTGAACTATCAAATATTGTATATAGTTTGACATCAGTCGGAAGGAGGTTTTCGAGAGACTTCAATCTATTTTTTACCTGCCGTGCTACTTCTACCGTATTAATACCTGTCTGTTTCTGTATTGACATCATGAGGCCGGATCGTCTGTTAATCCTTACCCGCATTGTTACTTCCTTGAAACTGTCTTCAACGCGGGCTACATCTTTTAAATAAACATATTTTTCGTCACGTTTACCTAGAATTACCTGGTTTATTTCCTCAGGGGAAGCGAATTCTCCCGGTAGCCTCAAGAAATAATCGGTAAGCCCCGATTTTATGCTTCCCAGGGGTTGGGTGACATTTTCCCGCCGCAAGGCGTTTTTAATATCCAGTATAGAAAATCCGTATCCTTCAAGCCGTGCTCTGTTTATCCAGACATTTATTTGCCGCTCCAGGCCTCCATAGAGTTGAACCGTGCCTACCCCGGGAAGCTGTCTTAGGGCGTCGCCAATCCTTTTATCGATTAAATCATAGAGCTCAGGGTAGCTGTGTTCGGCGGTTATACCTATAAAAAGAATAGGTGTCATTGCGGTATTAAATTTAAAAATAAACGGATTATCCATTTCATCCGGTATATCCGGAAGCGTGCGTTTAGTCAATTCAATACGATCGCGTATATCGTTGGAGGCTGCATCGAGATTTGTTCCCCACTTGAACTTAAGGGTTATAAGAGAAGCTCCTTCCACGGAACGGGATGTCAGTTTTTCCAGGCCCGGAGTAGTTGCAAGCTGGTTTTCCAGAGGTTCGGTTACTTTTATTTCTACGTCTTCCGAACTTGCTCCGGGGTAGGATGAAATTACGGTTACTGCCGGCGGTTCGATTTCCGGCATCATGTCTATACCAAGTCGTGTCAGACTATAAAAGGCAACGATTATA
The DNA here is from genome assembly GCA_041309285.1 of Candidatus Omnitrophota bacterium. Lineage (GTDB taxonomy): Bacteria > Omnitrophota > Gorgyraeia > DTHP01 > DTHP01 > JBFZAB01. Next base: position 2,296 of record JBFZAB010000028.1, on the reverse strand, counting down.
ATTGAGGAAAAAATCATCAAGTTTGTAACCGGCTTTTTTACGCCAAATTCGGGTAGATTCATATTGGCCTCGCTATGATTATAATTATTTGTTGAATGGTGATTGGATAATGGTTAAATAAAATATCAACATTCTGATTATTCAGCTATTTAACTTCTATAGCGTTTTCTTCTTCAGCGTTTACAGGAGCATTGTCGTAGAGTTTCTGCTGACCCATAATAACTGCTGCATCGCCTTCTTTTAATCCCTCTTTCACTTCATAATAGGGGCCCTGGCGAATGCCGAGTGAAATCTTCCTTAAAACTGCTTTTTTATCCTCTACAACATATGTATAAGTATCCGGTTCCTTGCCGATTACAGATTCTTTTAATATTACAGGGACGTTTGAATGTTTTTCTATGATCAGATTTACCTTTGCAAACATGCCCGATTTTAATAGGTGACCGGGATTATCCAGAGTTATCTCAACGGGAGCAGTTCGGGTAATCAAATCCACAACCGGACTGATTTTAGTTATTAAGCCCATGAAACAATCTCCGGAATAGGCATCGACCGATATTTTAGCAAACTGCCCGAGGGTTACCTTAGAAAGATATTTTTCCGGGATATCGAGGTTTATTTTTACCTTATCCATATTTACTACCAGGGCTATCGGTGTCTGCGTGCCTACATTTGAACCTATATCCACATAAATTCTTCCCACTACACCCGCGAGAGGACTTTTCACGGGGGCTCTTTCAAATTTGAGTCCCACCTCGTCTCGGTCTATATAGGCAATTATTTCTTCTTTATCTACAGGGCTACCGTCCTGCTTAATTTTTTCGATGATTTTTCCGCTAACTTTAGGGTAAACTATTACTTCGTCTTCTGCCTTGACATTTCCTACATATTCAATTGATTCAACAAGCTCTTTCAATTCAACCCGACTTACCTTAACCGGGATAATCTGCGGGGTTTCCTGCTTCTTTATCTCTTTTTTCTGACAACCGAGAAAAATAATGGATGTAATAATTAAAAATGAAACTTTAAACATTAAACTTCTAACTTTAAACATCATAAACCTCCCATGGCTTTATCCAACCGTGCCTTAGCGGTTAGATAATCATATACAGCATCTTTTTTATTAAATTGAGCAACCTCCAGCCCCAGCCGGGCATCTTCCATTTCAAGAGAGCTGGCGATCCCGGATTTATATTTATTCTCAATAACTTTCAATGAATCTTCGTACAGCGTTATTTCCTGGTCTTTTGCTTTAAGTTTGGATATGGAATTTTCCGTATCAAGATATGAAGTTTTAAGTTCCGAGGCAATATCAGTCGTGGTTTTTTCTTTGAGCAGCCTTGTTTCCTTTAAAGTTACCAGGGCCTGTTCGATTTTTGCCTTGGTGGCAAAACCGTCAAAAATAGGCCAGGTGAAAGTTACCCCTGCTACCTGATTATCCTGCCATCCTCTCGAAGCTGAGTTCGCTGCACTTGAGCGGCTGTAGTAATCCCAAGATGCGTATACGGAAGGGCGGTTATCTGCTTTTGTGATTTCAATGCCCAATTTATCTGCTTTTTCCTGAGCTTCATACTGCCGGAGCTCAGGCCTTGATTTAAGTGCCTCAAGATAGACCTCATCGAAGGCAACTTCTACCGGCTCATAAATAAGTTCTCCCTCCGGTTCGATATCTGCCTTTGCGTCGAGATAGAGCAGGTTTCTTAATGAGACCATTGCTGCTTCTGCCTGATTTATCGATTCATTAACGGCATATTCTACGTTTGCCTTTGACTCTTTTATTTTTAATACTTCTGATTCCGAGGCCTGGCCGTTTGCATAGCGGTTTTGGATGAACTCAAGGTGCTGTCTGGTATTCTCAAGTATTTTTTCATTCAAGCGGGCATATTCTTTTGTGAGGAGAAGGGTATAAAACGCCTCTTTTACCGCTAGGGTCGTCTCAAGTATTGTTTTGTCAAGAATTGCCCGGCTTACGCTTTCCTTGTATTTATTCTGATCTATGGTATTAAAAGCTTTTCCGCTTCTATAGAGATATTGTTTCAGGGTTATTTGATTGGAAACATTGGTAGAATTTTTAGAGTAATATCCTATCGTATCCGTCCAGGAACTTGTGGCGTTAAGAGATGGTAAGAGAGAGGCCTGTACTTCTTTAACTTTTTCTTTTGCGCTCTTAAGTTCTTCCTGCTTGATCAATACATTGCGGTTGTCGCGCAGGGCAAGTCCGATGGCTTCATCGAGAGTCAAAGTAATTGCTTCCTTAGCCAAGAGCCTTGAACCAAGTAATATTAATAACACAACA
>JBFZAB010000027.1:0-7744 GCA_041309285.1 Candidatus Omnitrophota bacterium | reverse complement strand
TCTTCCTCTTCGTATCCATCGCTTCTTATGGTCTTTATGCGGTAAGGGCCTCCATATAACATCTCCACCATCTTCGAGGTCATTCCGAGCAGATTATTTTTAAGATTGGGGTCTGCGATATCTTTTTCGAGCCTCAAATAATTTTCAACCTGCGCATCAATAACCAATTCCGGTTCTCTTTCCTGAAACCGGACAGCTTCTTCCTTATGACTCGAAATCCCGAGTTTGCCATCATGCTGCTCACCGAGCGCCTGGTACATCAAATTTCTGGCTTCTTCCTTCTGGGTAATCTCTCTGTAAAGCTCGGGGGCGTATTTTGAAAGTAACGTCTTTGCGCGTTTGACCCACGGACTTTCCGCAGGACCAAGCTCTATTCTTTTTTGGAAATACGGAATAGCCTTTTCGTATGCCTGGCGCGACTCGTAAAGGAGGCCGAGATTCATAACTGCTTCGGCATTATTGGGGTCAATGGAAAGTGCCTTAAGGTATTCTTCCTCTGCACGCTCAAACCATCCTTTAATTTCATAAATTATACCCAGGTCATTATGCGGAGCAGCGTAATATGAGTCCAAGGCAGAAGCCTTCTGTAAATATTTTATTGCTTCACCATAGTCTTTACTTTGGCTTGCCTTATACCCTTTAAGACGGTACTCGATGGCTTCCTTGGAAAGTATTCTCTTGCCAAAGCTAAAAGCGCGCGTCTCTGTCGCGGCCAAAAAGAACAGCGAAAACACTGCCAGAAACCAAATAACGGTATTATTTTTTGCGCGAAAATTCAACATGAAATTAGACTATTTGATACGCGGAAGATTATTATTATCGAGATAATTCTATTCTCAAGTTAAGACTATGTCAAGGAAAAATCACTTAAGCTTTAAGGTAAATATTTGCCTGACTATTTACGGGAGGAATTTAAGATGGGCGGAGTAGTTATTTACTCAGTATACCCAGGAATACGTCGACAATATGCGGGTCAAATTGCGTTCCGGCTCCATTTTTAATCATTTCTATTGCTTCTTTTTTGGAGTAAGCCTTGCGGTATGGACGGTTAGAGGTAAGCGCTTGATAGACATCAGCGACGGCAATAATACGCGCCCCGATAGGAATCTGCTCGCCCTTAAGGCCGTTTAGATACCCTTTGCCGTCGTAACGTTCATGATGATACAAAATTAAGGGAATTATATCGTGCATGAAATGTATGGGCCTTATTATATCCGCACCTATCTGGGGATGTTTCTTAATTTCCGTAAATTCCTTAGGCGTGAGCTTGGATTTCTTGAGCAGAATTTTTTCGCTTATGCCTATCTTACCCAAATCATGCAACATGGACGCATCCCGGATTTTTTCTATCTCCTCATTTAATAACCCTAATGCCTTGGCCATCTCGACAGCATAATAAACCGTTTTCTCGACATGCTCCCCAGTATAATGGTCTTTTAACTCAATTGTTCTGGCAAAGGCAAAAATTGCTTCCATAAGACTGCGATTTGCACGCTTGGTAAGCCTGTTTATTTTTTCCTGCATATATTTAATACTTTCAGAACCGCTTTCTTCTGCGTCCTCTAGAGGTTCTTCTTTCCTGCCTATATCGAGAGTCGAATATACATTATTTCCCCCGCGGTCTTTTACCTTGTTTAAGAGCTGGTCGGCAAGGTTAACCAGGTCCATACCCGTAAGAACTTTATCCTGGGGATAGGTAACTACGCCCAGGCTTGCCTTAAGATGAACAATCTGTTTACTTGTTCCGAAACTATGCAGGCTTATCTTACCGAGGATTCTGTTGGCAAGCATCATCGCACCCTTGGGATCGGTGTCGGGCAGGATAAAGACAAACTCCTCACCTCCAAAACGCGTAACTATATCGTAGTTACGCACCGTCCTGTTGAAAAGACTGGCTAACTGTCCAAGAACCATATCTCCGAAATTGTGCCCATAGACATCGTTAATAGACTTGAAGTAATCCAGGTCGAGCATTATTACTGAAATAGGAGAACCGTATCTTTTGGCACGGTGAAATTCCGATTCGATAATCTCGGTAAGATAGCGATGGTTATACAAACCGGTTTGGGTATCCTTTAAAGCCATCTGGTGCAATTTCTTATTAGTTTTGGTCAGCGCCGTATTTAACCTTCTGGTTGATTCTTCACTCATCTTGCGCTCGGTAATATCCCAGAAAATTCCGAAAATCCCGAGAATATTTCCCTTTGTATCTCTTACGGGCGCCTTAAGTGTATAAACAAAATACTCCTTACCGTCTTTTATATGTTTTTCCTCTATTTCTTCCGCTAATCCTTTTTTAATAATCCTTACGTCATCATTCCTATATTTATCCGCCAATTCTTTGGGATAAAAATCATAGTCGGTTCTTCCGACAATGTCGGAAGGAGTTATTCCGAGATCATCGGCATAGCTATCATTGCAAGTAATATACGATAAATTCTTATCTTTATAAAATATTCTGTGGGGTATATTTATAAGCAGGGTCTTGTATTTGTACTCGCTTTCCTTCAGGGCATCCTGCATTTTCTTGCGCTCGGTAATATCGCGCACCATTCCAAACTCCCCTACAACTTTATCGCCCTCGACAAAAGGCGTGCTCGTAAACTCTCCCGTTATATACTCTCCCGACTTGGAAAGAATGCGCAACTCATACGCGGGAGGAGATTTTCCTTCTAAAATCTGATTAAAAGTTTCGATAGCCAGAGGTAAATCATCGGGATGCACAACGGAAGTAAAATTTTTTCCAATCCATTCACAAGGCTTCCATCCTGTAATTTTCTCAAAAGCAGGATTTAATAGCTTAATTTCTCCGTTTTCGGAGGAAATGAAATAAATCGCATCGGGTGCGGTTTCAACCAGCTTACGATAGCGTTCTTCGCTCCGGCGCAGGAGTTCCTCGGCTTTTCTGTGTTCGGTGTCATCTCTAAAAAGCCCTACAATATATGTTTTACCAAACATCTTCATTTTGGAAATACTGATATTGACATAGAAGATACTGCCGTTTTTCCTTTTTACCGGAATGCCTTCTGTAAAATTTATCTCATCCCTTACCAGTTTCTCAAACTGTTCTAATACGCGAGGCAGGTCTTCCTTAGGATGAATATCTGTAACGCTTAAACATTTTATCTCTTCCTGAGAATATCCCAACATATTAGACAACATACTATTACCCATGCAAAACTTTCTTGTTTCTGGATCAACCACAACTATACCGTCCATAGCATTATCAAAGAGTGTTTTAAATCTTCCTTCCGATTCTCTTAACTCATCATTCTCATATTTGCGTTCCTCTTCCACTCCAATGGCTGAAGCAATAATACCCATAAGTTTATTATCGTCTTCGCTGGGAATAAAATCTCTTTTATATAGCACACAAAGCGAACCGATATAGGCACCACTAAAACTTACAGTCTTGCCTATATAAGTCCGTAGCCCGTATAAATTAACTCCCGGGTCAGTCAAAGCATACCGGCTCTCGGGCAAGTTACGGACAACTAAAATATTGTCGCTTCCTTCTTTAATTACATCGTAGCAAATGTGGCCTTCGGGTTTACTTACCGGACTGTAATCGGAAGGAGTGTTCCATTTTCCGCGCGAACAGAGCACATCATTCTCAAGACAATTATAGAGTGCACAATCTGCTTTCATGAGTTCACCGCAAAGCGCAACAAGGCGATTAATATTTTTAACCGGATCTACCCCAAATCCCAGAAAACATTCACTCAGCTTTCTTAGCCGCTCTCCTATTTCTTTATCCTCTCCGATATTGCTAAGCCGGGAAATATTGCTCAAACCAAATATTGCAATACCGAAAGGCCTGTGTTCTTCGTCAAAGAGAATAGAAATAGAGGCAGTTAAAGATATTTTTTGCTTATCTTTCGAAAGAATATTGATATTTAAAACCTTGGGAGGATTGTTTTGGGTAAGGCTTTCTTTAAATAACTGCGAGATTTCGTCTTGAGATTCCGGCAGGATAAATATTTCAAACCAATTTTTTCCTAGTATCTCTTCTTCTTTAAATCCAACAAGGTCCAGGGCATATTTATTTAAGAACAGGATTTCCCCATCGAGAGTCAACCGGGAAAAAAACACATTTGCCGACTGGATAAGTTCTTCTTTTACATAAAGATTTAATTCACCCATTCTGAACCTTTTTAGGTTTTGGGTTAGGAGGGGAAAATAAAAGAGCCCTCGCGGACTCTTATTTTCTTTTGTACACCATATATAACATAACAATCGCGTTTTGACAAGTAAAATCTTTTATCTTGTAATTAAATAGTCAAGATGTCCGCTTTTTCTAACAAGTGATGTGTCCGCTTTTGGTTAAAATCAATATTAGCTCTATTGCCTTCCTGCTTCGCAGGTGAGCAACGCAAAAAGTGTTAAGCAAATTCTGGGATTATAAAATTAGTTTTGCAATGCTGGCTGTATACTGATAAAATAGAAAAAATCTGCTTTTAAGGGGAGAAAATATGCCTTTTTTTGACTACAGATGCGCCAAATGCGGTAAAACAACTACCATAGAGAAAAAGTCTTCTTTTAGGAGAGAAGGTTTCTGGGAGAAGAGAAAAAAATACCGCTGTTCCTCCTGCGGCAATAGAAAACTGGAAAGAATTTATACAAGCTTTTCCGTATCCAAAAAGGAAAGTACTGCCGACCTTCTTAGCGATTTAAGCAAGAAAGCCCCAATAAATTTTGTCCCCGATTACAGGCCCAAAGGCCCCCCGCCGGGCGGATGTCCTTATGCCCAGAATCAGCCCCAGCCTTAAACTAAACCTTCGGATTATTGAACAGCTTTAACGCTTCTTTCGAATTCTTATTATCGTGTACTATAGCACGTATCGCTCTTATCATCGCAACCGGACGTTCTGATTGCCAGACATTTCTTCCCATATCTACGCCTTTAGCCCCCGCGCAAATCGCATCATAAACCAGCTCCAGCAGTTCTTTTTCACTATCCATCTTGGGGCCTCCGGCAACAATCAAGGGCACGGGACAAGCCTTAACTACCTTCTCAAAATCTTTGCAATAATAGGTTTTGACAAAATGTGCGCCTAATTCCGCGGCAATGCGGCAGGCAAGAGCTAAATATCGCGCGTCACGTTTCTCCAATTCCTTCCCCACAGCCGTGACTGCCAAAACGGGAACACCGTACTCCTCACCATCGTCAACAAGCCGCGATAAATTAATAAGCGTCTGGTGCTCATATTCGGAACCCACGTATATAGAAAGCGCCACCGCCGATGCATTCAGACGCAAGGCATCTTTTATGGAACAGGTTATTCCTTCATTGGATAAATCTTTACACAAGATGCTGTTTCCTCCCGAAACGCGCAGGACAATAGGTGTATCATTGGCCGCGTCAATGCAGTTACGCAGGACACCCCGCGTAAGCATCAGGCTATCAGCATAAGGAATAAGCGGAGTTATAGTGCGGGCCGGATCTTCTAATTTCGTAACCGGGCCAAGAAAATACCCGTGGTCCAAAGCAAGCATTACCGTGCGTCCGGTCTCAGGCCTTATTATCCTACTTAAGCGATTTTTTAATCCCCAGCTCATTGTCCCCTCCTTCACAATTTTGTGTAAAGTTTAATGTTCAATGTGTAATGTTTCATAATAACTACAACTAAACTGTTACATTACACGTTACACTTTACACATTACACAATTTTTTATTTATTATTCTTGCGGATTTATGACCACCTTCAGCGACTCTCCGGCTTCCGCAGTAAGCCGAAATCCCTTCTGCACCTCCGAAAGGCTCAGGCGATGGGTAATCATTTCCTTGACCTTTATTTTTCCCCGGCGTATTAGTTCCAATGCTTCGACATGGTCATTATATCCTGCGGCATAGGAACTAGTCAAAGTAACTTCGTTCCGCCAGAAAATATCGTTTACCGAGAGAGGAATTATTTCTTTTTCTCCCCCCGCGGCAAAGAAAAGAACAGTTCCGCCTCTTTCAACACAACGCAGTGCCTGCTCTACCGCACTTTTTGCGGATGCGCATAATACAACCAAATCCGCCAGGCGCCCATTATTAAAATTGCGCAATAGGGCCGGCACATCTTCATTGCCGTCAATAACCTTATCCGCGCCGAAGTTCTTGGCCGCACTTAGACGGTATGTATTAATATCAGTAGAAAAAACTAATCCCTTAGATCTTGCTTTAGCAAGCTGAATGTGCAGAATACCCGATATACCTGAGCCGATAACTAAAACTACCTGACCCGGGATAAAACGGGCAAGCCGCTGTCCGCGCACAACGCAGGCCAAGGGCTCAATAAAGGTAGCCTCCTCAAACGAAACACTGCCGGGCAGGCGAAATATTCCTTTTTCGACGTTAATTTCGGGAATGCGCAAATATTCGCAAAAACCTCCGGGATCAAAATTTGTCTTACGCAGCGTTTCGCATACCGTCTCGTGATTATGTTTGCACCAAAAGCATCTTCCGCAGGGAACATGGTGTGCCACGGCAATACGCTCTCCGCACCTATACCCCGAAACATTTTCTCCTATATCATTGATTACCCCCGATACTTCATGCCCCAGGATAAGGGGAACTTTATCCCTTCGGTACCATTCCAGACAATCACTTCCGCAAATTCCGCTTGCCTCGACTTTAAGAAGTATTTCTTTGGGGCCTATTTTAGGTTTGGTCCTTTCTTCGATACGCACATCGCTATTACCATAATAAACTGCGGCACGCATAAAACCTCGATAGATTATTTTGTCTTACGAAACTTATCTTAAGGAATAAAAATTTTGGTAAGCTGCAGGGTGCACCTCAAGAGCTCGAGGCTTCCCGTCTTTGCGGATCTATTTAAGCGCTCGGTTCCGAGCAACTGTTTTGAGTTTTGAATTTCATATAAAAAACGGCATAAAGGCAGGATACCAGCCTCAAGCTCAATTCTTATGCTGAACTGAGAGTAAAAATCCCTGTTTTCCAGATTGGCAGGCACGATATTGAGCAAGGTTACTCCGGCACGCCTGGAAAGCCCCTCTATTTCCTGTAAAACATTAGCCTGCGCCTCTTCGCCGGAACCCTTGATTTTGATATAATCTCCGTAAAGTCTGTATTTATCCTCTATCGACTTTTTCGTTTTAAGTATGCGTTCGTAACGGCTTAATTTTGTGCTTAAGGCGAAGATCTGAGAATTTAGCTTCGACCATTTATTCACCGCAGGGACTATTATAAAATTAACCGCAATTGCCGCAACTATCACCGTCACGGTTATAGCAAAGAAAAGCTTTTCTCTTCTTGAAAGTTGAGTAAATATCATTTTCTTGCGCCTTCGTTTTTCAAAGGACAGAAAATTTCAAAATCGGTGAGGCCTTCGGCAGTCGCCCTCTTCTTGACAAATTTAACTTTAGAGTTTGTAAAATAATTTGACTTATCAAGAACACCGACAAATTTAAAAACTCCTGCCATGGTAGCGGAAGTCCCCTTAAGGGTTAAACCCTTCTTATTTTCAAAATCAAAATTTGTAAGTTCTATATCCTGCGGAACAATCTTATGCAGTTCAAGTAAAATATAAAGGCCCGTATCTTTGGCTTCGGTTAAATCCTCTATCAGCTTGATATTTCTCCGCTTTTCCTCAAGTGCTTGCGCATCGGAAGAAACCTTCTGCATTTGAAGGTTAATAAAATTCAGCTGGCGCGATTTTTCATGAATTTTTCTGGAAATAAAAGAAACAACGGTCAGCGCAATAAAACCGATAAGTATGATACTCAGGTAAATTTCATG
>JBFZAB010000026.1:0-3092 GCA_041309285.1 Candidatus Omnitrophota bacterium | reverse complement strand
CTTAAAACAGGGCCCTTGATTTTAAGGCCGGATAATGCCGCCCGTAAAGTCTTAACCGCATCCTCCTCATTAGGCGAAGGTATTTTGCGCGTCACCAGATGAATGAGCAGGGGCATTTCTTTTATATATTCAAACTGCGCCAGCTTTATATATTCTTCGGTTATCTCCAAAGAGGTCCGCATCTTCGGTTGAATGAACATCCCTTTTATGGGCCCGGCCTTTTTAATCAGGATATCAAATATGGGAAATTTAATCTTCATGCCAGTATAGAATTTCATTTTTACTGCGCCTGTAAACAGCCTCCGCCTTTTTCACTACTATCCTGTTAATCTGGGCTTCTACATTTACCCGGAAATAATCGGAATTGAGTTTCAGCCAATTTTTAAAAGCCTCTTTATCCCCTTCCGGAATGAAACCCGTTACATCTTCTATTGCCTCAAATATTCTTTCGTCCGCAGTCTCATAAATCAATTCACCCTGACGCTGGCTTATTATATCCCCGGCAATAGATAAAGCATCCGTAACGGACAAGTTCGCGACACTGCTTAAAATTACGGCCGCCAGGACTTCTCTTCCTGCCGTATTTACATTTACCTTACCGTCGCTGCTACCGTAAATAGTAAGATATTCTGTAAGCTTATCGAATTTTTCTTTACTCATTCCCCTGATAAGCATAAGCTCTTCTAAAACGCTGAATTTACCGTTGCGGCAGGCATAGCCTATTTCTTTATAGAAAGAGGACTCTGCCCCCTGAGGACGAGGAGAATCATCGCCGTCGCGCCAGTCAAGAATAGAATCTATAATCTCCTCGGTAAGCAGCTTATCTGTATTTTCTTCATCCAGCGTAAGTCTTAAACTGTTTAAAACCTTCCCAAGTTTAGCCGGGTCATCTATATTTAAATTTATTTTCCTATCTTCATCAACTAATCCGTAATAGACAACCGGCTCTTTTGTATCAGGTTTGTAAGTATATATGTAGCTTACGGCAAAAGAAGAATCTCCGATTTTTATGTCTTTAAATAATTCCGGCGAATTTGCCCATTTATCTCTGAATGAATCTATTCCAGGGCTGTCTTTTCTTGTTACTTCCATAGCCCGCATAACTCCGGACTTGGCCGCGTAAAGATCCTTTAACTGATAAAGGGCGTGCTTCGTCATCCTTATCTCCAGCGACATGCGCCAGGCCAGGGCAAAAGCCAGTAAGGAAAGTATAAAAAGCACCCATAAGGTATTAAGGAGCAGGCTTCCCTTGTATTTAATTCGGCGGTATAATATCCACATATTTATCTAACCTTACTTCCTGAAATTCGTTTTTATTTGCGGTAGGTACATAAAAAACAATCTTTATCCATACCTGAAGAGGCAGGCTTCCGGCATCTTCCCCCGTCCATGATTCCTGCCATTTCATTTCGTTTTCGACTTTTTTAAGGTATTTAAATTCCGCTTCCTTCATTAAATCAAGTATAACTTCACCTTCTACCTCTTCTTTAAAGGGGGCCGTGGTAAACCCCGAGCTTACCCGCTCAAAGAAAAAGACAGGCATTTTCTCGGAAGAATCTTCGCCTGATTTCTTCCGATACATAACTGCGCTTATTCCGCTTTCCTTGGTAGTGAAGAAATACAGCTTATCTTTTTCTCCGTAAAAATCATAACCTTCCGGGTTATCGGCGTCATTAAAGCTCTTAATATCCATCCGAACGCAATTACGCAGTTCCCATCCCAACCTGTCTAAAAATAAATTCGCCTCCTGATACCTCTGGGTCACCCCTTCAAGCTTCTTCCAGACATTAATCCCCATCCCGAAAGTTGCCGAGACCGCAAGTCCAACTACGAAAAATATAGCCAGGGCAAGCAATAATTCCACCAGAGTAAATCCTTTACTTCTGCTTAAACGGTTCAAAATATTTTTCTCCTCATATAACGAAGAATCTCAAACTGGCGCATCAATCTTAATTCATCCCAATTCACCGCAACTTTCAGGAGGGCAATATCCAGCATATTCCCCCCTTCGTCATATAATAATTGTACATCTATTTTATATTCAAATTTCTTGCGCTCCTCACCCGACTTTGAAGGATCGGTTGCATCAAAAAAGCTTCCGCTCTTACCCCTCCATTTATTGACATCAAGAAGCAATTCTCTTCCTATCTCGGAAATCTTTTCCTCGGCAAGGATAGAGGCATGAGTGTAATTTCTTGAAGTCCGCAGGGCACCAATACCTGAGCCGAAAGCATTAATAACCATAATCAGTCCGATAGACAAAACTGCTACGGAAACCAGCGTTTCAATGAGAATATAGCCCCTAATTAAAAAACTCTGTGACTTCAACGCGGCCTATTCCTCCTCCTGCCCTGAGCTGAAATTTGCGTTTATTGTTATAGACAATTACCTGTGGCCCGTTAATACCCCCGTCGGTATTGAATGCAATTGCGTTATTGCTTTCCGAAGGTTTAAAATTTATGTTTATAGTAACCGGAACGGTTAAATTGTAGCGCCCCTCCATATCATTCTCGCCAATGACATCTTCGGCAAGATAAAAACTTCCCCTTTTTTTATCTAAAGGAGGCTTGTATATAAGGTATACTTTTTTTAGTTCTGCTATGGCCTTGGACTGCGCATAACGCATTAGCGAGGCAACCTTGTTGGCAAAATTGTAAACCTCCAAATTGTTGAACGCGGAACGCATGCGGGGAGCACTCAAAACGGCAATAAATGAAACAAGCACGACAACAAGCATCAGCTCAATAAAGGTAAAGGCGCGTCTTCCCGTCATTGCGCAAGGCGCGCATTTTGTCTTATGCATAAAGAAACCCTTATGGGTTTTAATCATTCTCCGGCATCTTCTTTCTGGTCACTGCTTATATCGTCCTCGCTGTCCTGTCCGTCAGGCCCGAAAGAAATGAGACTGTATTCTTTGCCCTCTTCTTTGATTGTATATTTATACTCATTGCCCCAGGGATCATGCGGAGGGTATTTCTTTAAGTATGGACCTTTCCAATTAGGGGCTTTGGAGGTATCCTTGGGATTCTCCCACAGGCTTTTAAATTCATCCGGAAAACGCCCGTTATCCAGTTCATAAAGGTCCAGGGCGA
>JBFZAB010000025.1:0-3386 GCA_041309285.1 Candidatus Omnitrophota bacterium | reverse complement strand
AAGTTCTTTAGCCGCTGTCACAGGCGGGGCAAAGATGGTTCAAGGCACTATTAACGGTTACGGCGAGCGCTGCGGTAATGCCAATTTGTGCTCGATTATTCCCGCGCTCAAGCTAAAGATGAATATTGATTGTGTTAGCACGAAACAGCTTATATTGCTTACCGAGGTATCGCGCTATGTAAGCGAGATAGCGAATATTGTCCCGAGGAATGAAGCCCCGTATGTCGGTAACTCTGCTTTTGCCCATAAGGGCGGGGTGCATGTAAGCGCCATAAAGAAACACCCCAGAACTTACGAACACGTAAGGCCGGAGGTTGTCGGTAATGACCGGAGAATTTTAATTTCGGAGTTGTCCGGGAAGAGTGCCCTTATGCACAGAGCCAAGGAACTTAATATTGATTTTAGCCGCGACCCAAAAGCGCTGGATACCGTGCTTTCCATGCTCAAAGATTTAGAATACAAGGGGTATCAATTTGAAGGTGCGGAGGCATCTTTTGACCTGCTTATGCATAAGGCGAAAGGCAGATACCGGAAATTTTTTGATCTGGAAGGTTTCCGGGTTATTGTCGAAAAGAATAAGAATGGCGTCTTGCGTTCCGAGGCAACCATAATGGTCAAAGTCGGTAATCTGGTCGAGCATACTGCTGCCGAGGGAGACGGCCCGGTAAATGCGCTGGATAATGCCTTGCGAAAGGCATTAGAGGTCTTTTACCCCGGGATTAAAGAGATGAGCCTTGCGGATTTCAAAGTCAGGGTTATTGATGCCGAAGCAAGTACGGCGGCCAAGGTCAGGGTATTAATTGAATCCCGCGATAAGAAGGACGAATGGAATACCGTAGGCGTATCGGGCAATATGATTGAAGCCAGCTGGCAGGCGCTCGTCGATAGCGTCGAATACAAGCTGCTTAAGGATAAAATCAAATCATAAAACTTTTGCCTAAAATTACACAGATTATTGAAAGTATTTATCTGTGTAATCTTTTTCTTTCAATCGTTGTAATCGTTAATCTAATATGGAATTACCCTCACGATATAATCCTGGCGAAGTAGAGGATAAGTGGTATAAATTCTGGGAAGAGTCTGCGTTCTTTCATGCCGAACCTGACCCCAAGAAAAAACCTTTCTGTATTGTTATCCCCCCTCCGAATGTTACCGGCATACTGCACATGGGCCATGCCTTAAATAATACCATCCAGGATATTTTAGTCCGTTACAAGCGTATGCGCGGGTTTATCGGCCTATGGATTCCGGGAACCGACCATGCCGGTATCGCCACGCAGAACGTGGTTGAGAAATCTCTTGCCCGTGAAGGCCTTAGCCGCCAGCATTTAGGACGTGAGAAATTCCTGGAAAGAGTCTGGCTCTGGAAAGAGCAGTACGGTACAACAATAATCAATCAGCTTAAAAAGCTGGGATGTTCCTGCGATTGGCAGAGACTTCGCTTTACGATGGATGAGGGTTTATCCGAGGCGGTTCTTGAGGTATTTGTCCGTCTTTACGACAAAGGACTGATTTATCGCGGAAACTATATCATAAACTGGTGTCCGCGCTGCCAGACTGCGCTTTCCGACGAAGAAGCCCCTCATCAAGAAACCCAGGGGAATCTCTATTATATAAAATATCCAATTAAAGCAACCAGTAAACAGAAACCAGTAACCAGAAAGACCAAAGAGATAGAATCTGAATACATTGTGGTAGCGACGACGCGGCCGGAAACAATGCTGGGCGATACTGCCGTTGCGGTTAATCCTAAAGATAAAAGATATAAAAAATTAATAGGTAAGATTCTTATTCTTCCCTTGGTCAACCGTGAAATAAAGATAATTTCCGATTCCCTTGTGGATATGAAATTTGGTACGGGAGCGGTAAAAGTGACACCTGCCCATGACCCCAATGATTATATGCTGGGTAAAAAACACAACCTCGAATTTATTAATGTAATGCACCCTGATGGCCGGATGAATGAAAATGCCTCCAGATTTAGCGGCCTGGATAGATTTAAATGCAGGGAACTTATTCTGGAAGAACTAAATAGTGCTGGTTTGCTTGAGAAGACTGAACCTCACCTGCATGCCGTAGGGCACTGCTATCGTTGTCATACTATGGTTGAGCCCTATCTATCCCGCCAATGGTTTGTCAGGATGAAACCCTTGGCTATTCCTGCAATAAATGCCGTCAAGGAAGGAAGCATTAAATTCTATCCCAAGCGCTGGACCAAAGTTTACCTTGACTGGATGGAGAATATCCGCGACTGGTGTATATCAAGACAGATTTGGTGGGGGCACCGTTTGCCTGTTTATTATTGTCATAAGTGCCAGGAGGCGGAAAATCAAAAATCAACCCTTCGACTACGCTCAGGGTTGATGGTGAGCGAAGTCGAACCATCAAAAATCGAGAATGGTGTGATTGTTTCGAAAACAAAACCCGAGAAATGTCCCGTTTGTGGATCTTCTGATATAGTTCAGGATGAAGATGTCTTGGATACCTGGTTTTCCTCATGGCTCTGGCCGTTTTCGGCCATGGGATGGCCGGAAACTCAGAACTCAGAACTAAGAACTAAGAACTCAGATTTGGAGTATTTTTATCCGACATCCGTTCTTGTTACGGCGCAGGAAATAATATTTTTCTGGGTTGCGCGCATGATTATGGCCGGCATAGAATTTATGGATAATATACCGTTTGAGGATGTTTATATTCACGGTACCGTGCGCGACCTTACGGGGAAAAAAATGTCCAAGTCGCTGGGCAATATAATAGACCCTATCAAAGTAATTAACGAATTCGGCGCCGATGCCTTGAGATTCAGTATTGTTTCCATAACCGCAGCAGGGCAGGATGTATTCCTGTCCGATGAAAAATTCCACCTGGGCAGGAATTTTGCCAATAAAATATGGAATGCCTCAAGATTCATACTTGCAAACGTTTCGCAACCGATCGCGGATTCCCGCTTATCAATAACAAAAGATGATCTATCCCTGGCTGACCGTTGGATATTGAGCCGCTTGCAGAAAGCGACTCAGGGTGTTACCGAGGCCCTGGAGCGTTACGATTTTAACGAAGCAGCAGGCATTATTTATCAGTTCTTCTGGCATGAATTTTGTGATTGGTATATAGAAATTGTAAAGCCAATTTTAGCAACCGGTAACCAGCTGACAGTTACCGGCCAAGAAGGAAAAGCAACGACGCAATTTATTCTAGTTGAGATTCTGGAGACTTCATTACGCCTGCTTCACCCTATGATGCCGTTTGTTACCGAAGAGATCTGGCAGAAAGTTAAACCTTTAAATAATAACGAAACAAAAAGCATCATGCTTAGTTCCTGGCCTACAATAAATAAAAATTTTATTGATGAAGATTCCGAGATTAAAATGATAATAATGCAGGAT
>JBFZAB010000024.1:0-4658 GCA_041309285.1 Candidatus Omnitrophota bacterium | reverse complement strand
ATTTATGACCGGCCTCACGAGAGAAACCGCATTAAGCGCTAATTTACCACGCAACAAAGACAGAATCGCAGGAGAAACCGTCATTTTATCGACACGGATAAATTCTTTCAGGTCCTTGGTTTTTTCTCCGGGTTCAAAAATAATTAAATTCTTGAGGTATACCCCGGAAAACGGATTAATTCCCACCTTGCCGACAAAAACTTCGCGCTTAAGGCTCTTTGAAAGCTCGTGGGCTAATAAAGCTTTAAGCTTAAACTGGGCAAAATTGTAAGCGACGAACAGAATTAAAATAAGGACAAAGATAATTTTTAGTTTCTTTCTCATTTCACGATTTTCCTTTTAATTTTATTATCCCGAAAATCGGGATATCTCGACAATCTCTCAGAAATCCCCTCCCCGGGGGGATTTCTTCGGTCGACCCTTGTGGGCAAATTTTAAACATACAAAATTTGGATTACGCGCCTGGGCCGAATTGAACGGCCAACAACCTGCTTAGAAGGCAGGTGCTCTATCCTATTGAGCTACAGGCGCAAACTTAGCAACAGATAAATTCTATCGGGGAGGACAGACTTGAACTGTCGGCCTCTTGCTCCCAAAGCAAGCGCTCTAGCCAAACTGAGCCACTCCCCGGTCTACTTATTTAACAAATTCTTTAACGTTTCTCTTCCTTTCCCTGTCTTAAGAAATTTTTCCCGTTTTAAAGCCAGGGACTTATTACTATACTTCTCTAATCTTGCTATTTCCCAGGAGCGATAACTCTTAGTAGAATAATTATGCCCTTTATTATGGTGTAAGATTCTTAATTTAATATTATCTGTTGAGCCTATATAAACCCGATCCGCTTTTTTGCTCTTTAATATGTAGACATACATAAATCCATACACTATCCGCCATTGAAACGTTGGCGGATACGCTAACGCGTATTTTATCAAAACTGCTGTTTTAAATCAACCAACAAAGCCAAAAATAAAAATCCCCTTAGCCTGGCAGATAAGGGGTGGGAGAAAATTTGTTTTTATTCAATTCTTCCGTCTAATTTCTTTATTCCTGTAATAAAAAGGTCTAGTTCCTCGGGATTATCGGCAAATTCCCGCGCAGTCTCCAGGGTTATTTTCTTATCAATATAAAATCTGGTTAAAGTTTGATGAAAACTCTGCATACCAAAGAAAGATCCTTTTTCAATGTGTTTTGCGAGTTCATTGGTTTTACCTTCTCGAATCAAAGAGGAAATGGTCGGCGTCCAAACCATAACCTCTGGCACGGGAATCCTTCCCTTTCCGTCTGCACGAGGAACAAGGCGTAATGAAATTATGCCCTTAAGTAACAAAGAAAGTTGCATCCTTATTTCCTTGTGCTGATGCTCGGGGAAGAAATTAACTATCCTCTCGATTGTCTGAGGAGCATTTATGGAATGCATAGTGCTCAAAACAAGCTGACCGGTTTCGGCAGCGCTTAGAGCAGTAGCCATCGTCTGTGAATCACGAATTGTACCAATAAAAATTATATCGGGACTCTGATAAACGCTATGCCTTAAGGCATGGGCATATGAAATAGTATCGAATCCTATTTCTCTTTGGCTGATTACGGATAGTTTATATTCAAAAATAATCTCAATCGGCTCCTCTATGGTCAAAATGTGTTTTTTCCTGTGCTGATTGATATGCTCAATCATACTAGCAATGGTCGTTGATTTACCGCTACCGATGGAACCGGTCATAAGGATCAGGCCACGGGAATGCATACAGAGTGTTTGAAGAATTTTTTCAGGAAGATTAAGATCGGCAAAAGATGGAATTTTTGTCTTAATCACACGGCAAACCAGAGAAAAATTTTGACGGTCTAGTGAAATATTAGCGCGAAAACGTCCTATATCTGGGTAATCTAGAATATAGTCGATTTCTTTAGCTGAATTAAAATATTCCAGTTGTTCATGCGTGAGTACTTCTTTAATAAGTGTATCTATATCTTCTTTGGTAACGACGGGAAAGCTCATCGGCATAATACTTCCCATATGCCTCATATAGGGGGGATAGCCCTCCTTTACCAAAAGGTCAGACGCGTCAGCTTTAATAATCTCTCTTAGTATAGCCTTAATATCCATTGTCGATGAAAATATCATAAAAACAGAACTATTGCAATAAAATTAGTTATCTGTATAATAATACATGCAATTCCAAAAAAGGAGGCGGCAAGAATGAAAAAGAAAACGGTTATCATGGCTTCCGTAATTTACCTCTTCCTTTCCGTTATCTACTCCGCAGCGATGTTCTTCTACATTAATAAAACGCTGTTACCGAAAAAAATAAAGCCCCTCCTCGCACAGCTCGTTCAGAACACAACCGGCAAGAAAACAACCATAGAAGCAATATCTTTTTCCCTCTCAAAAGGCATCATTTTAGATAACCTCGCTATCAATGACGCAATAGGCAGCCGTCCGCTTAAATTCGCCAAAGTTTATGTGAAGATAAACTACGTCCCCCTGCTCCTGGAAAAAAAACTGATCTACAGTCTCTCAACCTCTCCGGCTGAAGATCTGATGTTCCGCATAAAGTCACAGGGAACCTTCGGACTCAAAGACAAAGTGCTTGAGACCAAGATTAACGTGCGCGATTTTCCGCTGGCCGCGGCAGGCGAACTCATTAAAATAAAACGCTTAAAGATTAATGAAGGTAAATCCGATATCAGCGCCGAAATTAAAATTGATAGCGCCAAAAACGCAAAAATTACCGCCCAGATTCCCTTTAAAGACTTGGCCGCCTATATTCTTAATAACTCGCTCTCCGGCGACGGAACTATTGATATCCGCCTTTCAAAGAAGGCAGATTCTGCCGAGGGGGATTATGCAGGGGTATTAACAATCAAGAAAATGGAAGCCGAAATTGCGAAACCGATCGCCGAAAAAATTTCCTTTTCCGATGGCAAGATTCAGTTTGATCGCGAAAAAATCGAGATATCCTCCCTTAAGCTTAAATACTTGAATACTATTTACAGCCTTTCAGGAAACATTACAAATTTTGCCCAGCCCAAAGCTTATCTAGCACTCAGCGCGCCAAATACGAATGCGGACATAAATCTGACCTATGCCGAAAACGAGCTTTATATAAATAAAGCAACGCTCAAGCTTCCGGATTCAAACCTGGAAATGCAGGGAAGTATCAAGGATTTCCATAACCCGGAGTTTAATATTTACCTAACCGGAAGCTTAAATATACGGGACCTGAAACTCCTCCCCTTTAAATTTATGTCGGGATTAGAAAAAACGGGTCTTGATTCTAAAATCGAAGCCGAGCTCTACGCAAAAGGGGCCTTAAAGAATTGGCAAAAGATAAACGGCCTGCTTAAATTAAAATCAGAAAGCCTCACAATAAAAAAATTCAACTTCCAGAATCTGGGCTTAAACATTCAGTCAGCGGAAGGAAAAGCCAGCCTTAAAATGGAGACAAATGTCTACGGAGGCAAGCTCCAGGCATTTGTGGATGAAGTCGGGCTAAAAGGAAAATTTCCTTTTACTTCCCGGATAATTATCGAGGAGCTCGACCTTAAGAAGCTGAACGATATCTATAAAACACAGAAGGAAACATCCGGATATTTCAACGCCGAAGCAAATATAGGGGGAAATTTAAGGGCAATAACGGACGTAACCGGTACGGGATGGATGGAAATTACCCAGGGCAGGTTATTTGAATTGCCTCTTTTAAAGGGCCTGCTCGGGATAATTGACGCATCCGGGGCAGAAAAAAACGTTTTCCGCGAAGCGCACTGCGATTTTGTCGTCAAAGACAAAGCTGTAACCACCAAGAACCTTGAGCTCGTCAGCCAGCGGCTGACCATAAACGGAACGGGAAGCGTTTATTTAAACGGAAAGCTGGATATGCGGATAAGCTACAGCCTGCCTGAGCAAAAAGAAGAAACATCCGGACTTGACAGGCTACAGGATTTGCTACTCAAGGGAACAAGCAGCCTTGTGAAAGAGGTTGCACTTGGCGGGACGCTAAAAAAACCGGAGTATAAAATAATCCCCGTTTCTATGGATAATTTTCTCCAAAATATCCTGAAATAATTTTCTTCGCCTTCCTCAGGGCCCGGCCGCGGTGGCTGATTTTATTTTTTATCTTCTCCCCTAATTCGGCAAACGTTCTGGAATAACCCCAGGGAATAAAAAGCGGGTCATAGCCAAAGCCGTATCTCCCGCGCGCACGCTCGGCAATAATCCCCGATGCAGTCCCCTTAACTATTCTTTTCTTTCCTTCCGGCGTAACAATGGCAACACAACAGACAAAACGTGCCTTACGCCTGCTCTTTTGTTTACCTTTAAGAAGCTTAAGGAGCTTTCTGTTATTATCGTCGTAGGTAACATTCTTTCCGGCAAAACGCGCGGAATAAACGCCCGGGGCGCCTCCTAAAGAATGCACTATAAGCCCGGAATCATCGGAGATGCTGAACTTGCCGGTCTTTGCGGCACAAACCGAGGCTTTCGTTAAGGCATTCTCTTCAAAAGTGGCGCCGTTTTCTTTAATCGGAGGAATGGAGGGAAAATCGTAAAGGCTTAGGACTTTAACGGATAAACCGGAAAGAAGTTTTTCTATTTCTTTCTTCTTATCTTTATTGCGCGTGGCAATAACTAATTCACGTGTCATAATTCTATTTTCAATGAGCAC
>JBFZAB010000023.1:0-7693 GCA_041309285.1 Candidatus Omnitrophota bacterium | reverse complement strand
GGGATGCCCTTATTGCAATTTTCCTCGACAAGAACGCGCATCCTTTCCAGCGCCCAGAAAAGATTTATCGCAGTGGGACGGGCTGTGGCTAAATAGGAAAGCGTTTTATCTAAATCTTTTTTGAAAGAAGCGTAGCTGGTATGGGATGAATTCCTTATTCCCAAATACACTCCGAAACCTGCGGCAATACCTATTGCCGGTGCACCCCTAATTTTGAGCCCGCGGATTGCACGCCAGACAGAAAAAATATCCGAGCAATAAATATGTGCGAAGACAAGGGGAAGTTTTGTCTGGTCTATGAGTTTTAGTTTATTACCGGACCACTTTAGGGTAGGAATGGACATCTTAACAAATGATTTCAACGATTAAAATTTAGATTACGGCGATAGTTAGTATAGCACAAAAACAAAAATCTTGAAATACGTTTCAAGGAACAACATAAAATAAAAAACGCTCTTTTCCATGAAGAAGATTCGATAACGATTAAATAATGCGTAAGTTGGACTTCTAGTTACACATCATTATAATATGGGCGGCTTGGTTTGAATTTAAGCAGGGCGTCTGGAATTCCTGAGCGGGCACGGTACCCGAGCAAAGCAAGGGTGAGCGAATGGCTGGAAGCGAGTGCAATCTTGCCACGCTGGGGCAAGACAAACGTCCCTGCGAGAAACAAACCAAGACAGGACCCACAAATTCATTTATCTTCTTATCAACTTCAATAACTTTACAAACAAGGTACGTTCCAAAAAAATCGAATTATGGGGACAGAATTCGTAACAACATAGGCACTTTATACAAAGCGCGCGGTTGATTTTAGTTATGCCGTCTTTAATAACAATTGCTTGGGCAGGGCAGCCTTTTACACAAATCCCGCAGCGCCGGCACAATTTTTTGTTTACCGCCGGATGCATATTGATAAAACGGGCGGCAAAATTTAAGAAGAACCTGGGCAGTTTATGTAATAACGTCGGCTCCGGTAATTTAAAATTTTTTATTCCTACGTCTTGAATATGCTCTCCTCTTACCTCTATATTTTCCAACTCCGCCTCGCCCAATTTCCTATCATACGCCTCGGCGACAGCGGGTATATCCATAGGCTTAATGCCAATGATCCGGGCAAGTACACTATCCACGGAAACCGCGTCGGTTCCCCCTAAAATAATACCCGTTTCTCTTAAAGGCCCGAAAGTTGGTCCGTCGCCTTCCATGGAAACAACGGCATCCACAATTACCAGGTCCGGAGGCCTGACGGAAAAGACGTCTACAATAACTTTTGTAAAATCCCCAGGGTGCGGGGCGAGAAAGTGACAGTGGGTCTTAAAAAGGCCTGGAACCAGGCCGAAAGAGTTTTTTATCGCTGCGGTAATCAGGGCAAGTGAATGCGTTTTAAATTTAGGAAGCGAAACAAGAAGGTCACATTCCAGAGCAAACTTTGCGAAAGGATAGCCGCGGATTTTTTCGGCATCGTCAAACCTAATCAATTCAATCCCCAATTCACGGGATATTTCCTTCATCCCCGTCTTTTCACAGACCTCGTTAAAGTTAAGCGGCCCGCCGGGGCTATCGCCGATAAATACGCACGCGCCAATCTCCTTAAATCTCCTGGCTACTTCCTTAACCAGCCCGGGATGTGTGGTTATCCCCTGCTCGGGGATGGTTGCAGACAAGAGGTTGGGTTTGATTAAAACACGCGCGCCTGCCTTCGCTAATTTCTCTATCCCGCCCAGCAAAAAGAAAATCCTATTTACTGCCTCCTCTATATGCGGAGGGCTATAATCAGGGCATTTTACTACGGCAACTGTTTTTTTCATCTTCAATGAACACATCGCTTAGCAAACATAATAAAGTAAGGCTAAGTGATATGTGTGAATTGAACCCAGCACTAATTTTCTACTCATGTATTGTGCCTATGAAAAATTAGTGCCGGGTAAAGTTCAGCCAAAAGATTTACGTTTCCGCCAAAAGAATTGGCGGACCCGCCAACGCCTTGTAAATGGCATTCCATTCCCTGCCTGCCGGCAGGCAGGCGTAAATCCAGGCTTCATTTTAATACTATGGCTCGGTAAAGAAAAACAAAATATAAAACAATACTGTTATGCAATATGTGTACAGCAATAGGGGCTATCAAGGAACCGGTCTTTTCGTAAAGATAAGCCAAAAGAAGACCCAATATAAAGATGGGGAGAAAACCGGTCATGTTCATGTGCAACAAGGCAAAAATAAAAGAGACAAAAAAAGCCGCTTTAAGCGGGCCTGCTCTCGACCTAAGCGCGGAATAAAAAAATCCGCGAAAAAAAATCTCCTCTACTATAGGAGCAAAGACACTTACAAATAAAGAAAAGAAGATAATCAGGGATTTCGGTTGGACTTCAAAAAATATGGAAAATATGGAAAGAGGCTGGGAATCGTAATTGAATAGACCGGAGAAATAAAGAGAGATAACAATTGCAACCAATAAATAAGGTATAAACCCGATATAATGCAGGGCCCCGAACATAAAATTAGCGTAAAGATTATTTAACTTTATACCCAGGCTTTGAAGGCTAGAGCCATACTTCTTGACTACAAAATAAAAAACGGTCAATAGGGCAATTGAATCAAGCAGGAAGGAGCGGTAGACGGAGCGCACAAATATATTTGGAGAAGTTACGTTTATAGCCCTAAAGAATAACGGTTCGGCAACATAGAGAAGTTTTGAAAAAAATAATACAATTATCATTACCCTAAATACGTCCTGAGTTGTCCAACTAATTCTATTTAACCTGCCGGGAGAGGAGGAATTTAGCTTCACAATGCCGGGCAATATACGAGGGGAAAGATAAATTCCGTATAAAAGCATGGATACGAATGCCAGGAAAGTCATCCCAAATATCCGGGAAAGCCATTTATTTGCCTGAAGCTTGACCGTTATATCCCCGGGAGAAATTTTTTCAAAATTTAGGCTCGCCTCTTTTAGCTGCCGGATATCGTCTTCATAGTTAAAGAAACCCTTATCGAGGTAAGAAAAAACGGATAAAAAAAGAATAAAGGCAATAAGCCAGGCGTAGAGTTCGTTTTCAGCAAAAATGCTTTTAATAAAATTCTTATTCATCTATTGACTAATTTTGATATTTAATCTTTAATATTTTATTTTCTAACCCACCTGGTGCAGTTTTCTGATACGAAAATTAACTTTCAATTCGTCCTTTGTTATACGTTCGCATTCCTTTAAATCCACACCATCCAAATCCATAAAGGTAACCGAGACTAAAGGGATATATTTTTTGCATTCCAGGATAAACTCTTTGATTTTTCCGAATGTTTCCATGCCAAATTGCGGACGGCAGAATTTATTGTAGTTAATTTCTGTATCCACATTCAGGCTCACCGAAACCTCATCTATTAACCCCTTTAATTCCGGAACAATATTTCTCTTATGTATCAAATTTCCGTGTCCGTTGGTATTTATCCTCACTGGGATAGATTTATCTTTCAGGAACTTTGCCACCTCTTTTACTACATCCAGCCTCAAGAGCGGTTCGCCATAGCCGCAAAAAACAACCTCCCGGTATTTTGATAGGTCGCCCAATCGAGAAATTATTTCGGCACTTGAGGGCTCATTTTCGAGTTTTAAATTATGCCCCTTTACGTAATCCGTAAAAAAGCGCACACAGAAAGAGCAAGTGTTTGTACAACGATTGGTGATATTTAAATACAGAGAGTCCCGTATAGGATAGACAATTTCAGGATTCTTATTATCCTGCGGCAGTTTAAATAATTGGCAGGCGTTAAGGCCGGTAATCCGCGAGATATCTTCAAGGCTCAAGCCTTTCAGCTGGGCAATTTTCTCCGCAACAGTTACAACATTCGACGGTTCATTCCTTGAACCTCTTTTCGCCTGTGGAGAAAGAAACGGACAATCAGTCTCAAGCAGCATCTTTTCAATGGGCGCAATCTTAACTATCTCACAAAGTTCTGTCGCCTTGGGATAAGTTATATTGGCAGTAAAGGAAATATAAAAATTTAGCTTTAGCACTTCTTCCAGGAAATTCTTATCCCCGGAGAAACAATGAAAAACTCCGCCGGAGGTAATCAGCTCTGAATTTTTCTTGAGTATTTCTAGAATCTCTTTCCGGGCATCGCGACAATGGATAATCAAAGGCAGTTTGAGGCTTGCGGCAAGCAGGAGAAATTTCTTAAATATTTCTATCTGTTTATCGGACTCGGAAATGTTCCGGTAAAAATCTAGCCCGATTTCGCCGATAGCAACGACTTTTTTGTTATTTTGGGCCATTGATTTTATCCGGGTAAGTGTTTCTTGGTTCACATCTTTTGCGTCATGCGGGTGTACTCCGAGGGCAGAAAAAACAGAAGGAAAAGAGCGGCTTAATTCCAAAGTCTTGGCATTAGACAGGATACTCGATGCAGGATTAATCAAATATTTTACGCCTGCCGTTTCCGCCCGCTCTATAGTTTCTCTTATGTCACGCTCAAAATCGGGAAAATCCAGATGGCAATGAGTATCTATCAACATATTAAACAGGGAAAGCGTTTTGTGTTGTGGACAAAATATTTGATTTACTACCCATATCTAAACTTCTATGCGGGGAAATAAAGGCGTGCCCTTTTTAATCTCCGTCCCCGGGAGAGAAAGGCCCCAGGTAAATACGTTTTTAAAATTCAGGTCTTCCATTAATTTAGTCTGGCCTAATTGTTTCCAGGCCGAAGAAGCACAGGTGGGCATAAAGGGATAGATAGATACGGTAATCATGCGCAGGACCTCAACAAGATTATAGATAAAATTCTCGAGTCTCTTTGTATCGCCTGCCTTATAGATCTCCCAGGGCTTAGAGTTTTCAATGTATTTATTGGCGATATTAATCAGCTCCCAGATGGCGCTAAGCATGCCTTGAAAATTAAAATCTTCGGCAGCTTTATCTAATTCTATAGGAAGATTCTTTATCTTCTCTTTGAACACAGGATCAATATCTGCCACGGGAGGAACTTTACTCGAGAAATATTTCTCCACCATGGTAAAGGTGCGAAAATAGAGATTACCTAAGTCATTGGCTAAATCGGAATTAATCCGGGTTACCAGTAAATCTTCGCTAAAATTACCGTCGATACCAAAGGGAATTTCCTTTAAGAGAAAATATCGGTAGGCATCCTGACCGTAAGCCTTGACCATCTCTATCGGGTCAACGATATTCCCGCGTGATTTAGACATTTTACTTTCTCCGATCATCCACCAGCCATGGGCAAATACTGTGTTCGCAGGAGAAAGCCCCAAAGCATGAAGCATAATCGGCCAGTAAACGGCATGCTGGCGCAGGATATCTTTTCCTAAAAAATGCACATCAGCGGGCCAGAACTGCCTAAACCTTGATTCATCCTGACCAAAACCAAGTGCTGAAATATAGTTTGTCAGGGCATCAAACCAGACGTAGGTAACATAATCCTCGTCTATTGACAGAGGTATCCCCCAGGAGAGACGCGCCTTTGGCCTTGAAATACACAGATCAGTAAGAGGAGTTTCCAAAAATTTAAGTACTTCGTTCCTCCGGCTGACGGGCCTGATAAAGGATTGGTTATTCCTGATGTGCTCGATAAGCCAGGGACGGTATTTTTCCATACGGAAAAAATAATTCTTTTCCTTTAACTCTTCAAGCGGACGCGCGCAATCAGGGCAAACGGGTTTATCAAGCTGCGTCTTAGTCCAAAAAATCTCGCAGGGAGTACAATACCATCCGCTGTACTCGGCAAGATAAATGTCGCCCTTTTCATAGAGGGTCTGAATTACGAGTCGCACGGAATCTTTATGCCTTTTCTCTGTCGTGCGGATAAAATCGTCATGGGAAATAGCAAGAAGTTTCCAGAGCTCTTTGTAACGCAGGACAACTTTATCCACAAATTCCTGAGCCCCTATACCTTCTTTCTCTGCTGCCCGTAAAATTTTTTGTCCGTGCTCATCCGTTCCGGTAAGAAAAAATACCTCTTTGCCTTTAAGGCGCATGAAACGCGAGATGGCGTCTGCGGCAATGGTGGTATAGGAATGCCCTATATGCGGCGAGGCATTGACATAATATATGGGTGTGGTTATGTAGAATTTATCCATCTTATAATTAAATCAAATATTAGAAATAAAATATCAAAATGACAATGTAAAAATTAAAATTTTTGATTTTTAAACTTTAATTTTTAATTTTACTTTTTATAACTTATCTCTGTCCTTCTCCCGTCTTCAAGTTCGACGGTGACGGCGCGTTTTATAATATTAATGTCCACAACTCTTCCTTTAGCCGAACCTTCAAGATTAATTAGCTCCCCCATCTTCGGCAACCCCTTAGATAATTCCTGATAAATCTTGCATTCGTAACTCAGACAACACATAAGTCTCCCGCAGAGCCCGGAAATCTTGGTAGGATTTAAGGGCAAGTTTTGGTCCTTTGCCATTCTCATCGTTACCGGCTCAAAATCTTTCAAAAAAGCAACACAACATAGCGTTCTGCCGCAGGGCCCTAAACCTCCGAGAATTTTAGCCTCATCCCGCACACCTATTTGTCTTAGCTCAATTCTAACTTTAAATACCTTAGCCAGCTCTTTAACCAGTTCGCGAAAATCGACTCTCCCTTCGGCGGTAAAATAAAAAATTATCTTTGTCCTGTCAAAAGAATACTCCGCATCAACCAGTTTCATGTCCAGTTTATGTTCCACAATTTTCTTATTACACAGATTTATGGCCCCCTTGACACGGCGCTTGTTGCGGTTAATCTGATTCAGGTCTTCAGGTGTAGCAATTCTCGCAATCTTGTACACGGGCTCCTCTGAGACCTTTTCTGTTATAGTCTCAGGTTCCGTCATAATCTGTCCGTAATCAAGCCCTCTTTCCTGTTCAACTATTACATAATCCCCGACTTTTGATTTAATGTCATTTATCTCAAAAAGCGAAATCTTTCCTCCTTCTCTGAACCTCACCTGCACCGCTAACATTTTTTTCTCCCTTCACTCATCGTATGGTTAACTAACCACTTTAAGGTCTATTTCTAAACTAGTTAGGATAAGGCGCAAATTAGCATTATGATGAACCCACCCGTAATACAGCTCAAGCCTTCTTATAATGGTATGCAGATTTTCATAAGGGTATCTCAAGGCAAATTCTTCGATTAGCGTTTTTCTGTCTGTATTTACTATGAGCTCGCCTAATCCCAATTTAATGAATAGGGCGTCGCGTAATATGCTTAATATTATCTCTATATTTTCAATAAGCATCCTTTTACTCATCCATATGGCATCTTCAAATTCTTTCTTTCCAAGCAATTCATCCAACACTAAATTTCGCCTATCAATATATCCGGACATAAAAAAAGAAGAAGCCCTTCCGGGACTGCCTTCAGAGATGCGGCTTAAGAATTCCACCTTGTCTTTATCAATATCAAACTTATTCTTAAGAAAATTCTCCAGTGCAGGTAATTTTAACGATTGAAATCTTATCGACTGGCAACGCGAAATTATTGTAGGTATGATTTTCTCTCTGTTTTTGGCGATAAGTATTAAAACGGATCCCGCAGGCGGCTCCTCCAGAGTCTTAAGAAGACAATTGGCAGCTTCTTCCAAGAGCTTATCCGCATCCTCGATAATAAATATTTTATATTTTGCCTCATAGGTCTTAAAGGAAATCCTTTCCTGGATTTCTCTCACGGCCAAAATTTTTATC
>JBFZAB010000022.1:0-5841 GCA_041309285.1 Candidatus Omnitrophota bacterium | reverse complement strand
ATGGAAAATTTATCGATTTATGCCGCGGCCCGCATCTGGGCTCAACCGGAGACCTCAAGGCATTTAAATTAACCTCCGTTGCCGGAGCTTACTGGCGGGGAGACTCGAACAATAAAATGCTTCAGCGTATTTACGGTACTGCTTTTGAAACAGAGAAAGAGCTCGAAGATTATTTGTCCCTGCTTGAAGAGGCTAAAAAACGCGATCATCGCAAAATCGGGAAAGAGCTGGAATTTTTCAGCATGCACGAAGAAGCGGGCGGAGGCTTGGTTTTTTATCACCCCAAGGGGGCGATGCTCAGGACGATAATTGAGGATTATGAAAAGAAGGAGCACTTAAGGCGCGGATATCAGATGGTAATTACGCCGCATATCCTGCGCTCCGACATCTGGATGACGTCCGGGCACTATGATTACTATAAAGAAAATATGTATATATTTAGAATTGATAATCAAGAGTATGCCGTAAAACCGATGAATTGCCCGGGACACATCTTGATTTATAAATCCAAGCTGCGCAGTTACCGTGACCTGCCTTTGCGCTTTTTTGAGCTGGGTTCGGTTTACCGAAACGAGAAAGCAGGCGTCCTTCACGGCCTGCTCCGGGTGCGCGGATTTACCCAGGACGACGCGCACATCTTTTGCCTGGAAGAACAATTAGTTGCGGAAATAAAATCGGTAATAGATTTTGTTATTGAAGCGATGAACGTATTCGGGTTTCACGAATACGAAATTGAACTAAGTACCCGGCCCGAAAAATCCATCGGTACGGATGAGCAGTGGGAAAAGGCGGAAGGGGCCTTAACCTGCGCCTTGAAAGAAAAAAATCTTGCCTATTTAATTCACAAAGGAGAAGGTGCCTTTTACGGCCCGAAGATTGATATAAAATTAAAAGATGCATTGAAAAGAACCTGGCAATGTGCGACAATACAGTGTGATTTTGCTCTTCCTGAGCGGTTTGATTTGAATTATGCTGCCGAAGATGGTTCTCTTAAAAGACCGATTATGTTACACAGGGTAGTTCTGGGCAGTATGGAGCGCTTTATAGGGGCGCTCCTGGAACATTATGCCGGGGCTTTACCCTTGTGGCTTTCTCCCGCGCAGGTGGAGATTATTCCGATATCTGCCAAGTACCTTGAGTATGCCGGGTGCGTTCGAGATACCCTGATGAAAGAAAATATAAGGGTGGAGGCCGATACCCGCAACGAAAAAATGCAGTATAAAATACGCGAGGCACAGTTTAACAAAATACCCTACATGCTTATTGTCGGAGAGCGCGAGATGATCTCGGGTGAGGTTTCTTTACGCAGCCGCAAGGAAGGCGACCTCGGAGCCTTTCGGATAGAGAAATTTGTGGAAAAAATAAAGAAAGAGATAGATAACAGAGAGTAGTATAATTAGACCTTTAAGGAGGTGATGGGCTATACCTAAATTTGTAAGAGTTAATGAGGCCATCCGTTCCAAACAGATTCGCTTAGTAGGAGAAAGCGGCGAACAATTAGGGGTAGTTACGCTGGAGGAAGCTCAGAAGAGAGCACTAGAGAAAGAGCTGGACCTGGTTGAAGTTGCTCCGGAAGCAGCCCCGCCGGTGTGTAGAATCATGGATTACGGAAAATACCGGTATGAACAGGAAAAAAGAGAGCAGGAGGCGCGCCGGAAGACACACGTTTATCACATCAAGGAAATACGCCTCAAACCGAATATTGAGGAACACGACTACCAAGTTAAGCTAAGGAGCCTTCAGAAATTTTTGAAACAGGGAGATAAAGTAAAAGTTACCTTGTTTTACCGCAGGAGAGAATTTTCGCATCCGGAGCTTGGCAGGAACCTGATGGACCGTTTTCTTAAAGATGCAACCCAGTCCGGGGAACTGGAAAAACCGCCGCTGACAGAGGGAAGAAATATTATCGCGGTGGTTACCCCTAAACACTAATATTAAGTTACTAAGAGTTACCAGCGGTTGCGGAAATTGATAGCAGCAGCAAGGTGTAACAGTAAAACGTATTTTATGAGGAGAAAGACCATGCCTAAAATGAAAACATCAAGGTCAACTGCTAAGCGCATCAGATTCACCGCTTCCGGAAAGGCTAAGCGGTCTAAAGCGGGTAAGAGACATCTCTTGACTAAAAAGAACCGCAAAAGAAAATCAAGTTTACGCCGAGGAAGTTTTATAAGTAAGCCTGATATGGAACAAATTCGGAAACTACTGCCGTACGGATAAACAATAGAGACATGGGTATTTTTTTAAAATAAGTCAAAATTCAAAAGAAAAAGGTAAAACTATAAACTATAAAATAAGATTTTAGTTTTTAAGTTTTTAACCACGGTCTTTACTTTTTCGTTTTAATTTTTAAGTTAATAACATCACACGAAGGAGAGTAAATATGCCAAGAGTAAAACATGCTGTTGCTAAGCATAGAAGACACAAGAAAATACTCAAGCGCGCCAAGGGTTTTTGGGGCGGAAGAAGCAAGCTATATCGTAGAGCCAAAGAAACTGTGCAGCGCGCGCTGGTCTACAGCTATCGCGACCGCAGAGTGAAAAAACGCGAATTCCGCAAACTATGGATTACTCAGATTTCGATTGCCTGCAAGAATTGCGGCGTATCCTATAACCGCTTTATTAGCGGGCTGATAAAAGCCAAGGTGGAATTGGATCGCAAGGTGCTGGCGGATATTGCAAAATCTGATAAAGACACTTTCGCTAAATTAGTGGAAATAGCTAAAGGTTAAGAAACCAGAAACCAGTAACCAGATAAAGCTTTATTCTGGTTTCTCTACTCTGGTGTCTGGTTTCTCCCGAACGAAGTGAGGAAAGATGTATGTAATAATTGTTGGTTGTGGCCGGGTTGGGGCGGAGTTAGCAAAAATTCTCCAGATGGAAGGTCACAATGTTGTAATTGTCGACAAAAAAGAGGAATCTTTTAAGCGTCTGGGAGGAACCTTTAACGGCCTGACCGTTGTGGGAAATGGTTTTGACCTGGAGGTCTTAAAAGAAGCGGGGATAGAAAAAACCGACGCCCTTTGTGCCGTGACTAACGGTGACAATACCAATATCATGACGGCCCAGGTGGCAAAAAGAATTTTTAAAATTTCAAAAGTAATTGCGCGTGTATATGACCCCAAGCGCGCTGATGTTTACCGTTCCTTAGGGATAGATACAATAAGCGGAACTGTACTTTTTGCGGCAATGATCCGCGATAAATTAATAGAAAGTCATTTTACCGGCTACCTTATTGAGACAGGGGAACTCGGAGTATTGGAAATTGCAGCATCCCCGAACCTTGTCGGTAAAAAAGTAAACGATGTCAATCTCGAGAGTGAATTACTAGTCGTGGCGGTTATAAAAAAGAAGGGAACGGTTATCCCCAGCCTAAATACGATTCTTGAAAAAGACGATGTCTTACTTGCGCTGATTAAAACATCTTCGCTTAAAAAGATAAAGGTACTTTATAACATCAGCTAATCAAAGGAGGTAACGAGCAGCAAGCAGAAAGCTTTCTAGGGGCATAAACGCTTAATCCTAAATTTTTTAATGATGAATGTCGAATGAGTGTTTGAACTCCTCAATGCTTAAAGTCAACGAAGCCAATTAGTCATTTGAATTTAATCTTAACAGTATATTAAAATGTATATTATCATTGTCGGCGGCGGGAATATCGGCAGATATCTGGCAAAAAGGCTTTTGGAAGATAGCCATACAGTAGTCGTTTTAGAAAAAGACCATACCCAATGCCAGCATCTTGCCAGAGAATTAAATGCTATGATTATTAACGGCGACGGATGTGACTATAGGTATATGCAGGATGCCGGAGTATCGCGCGCGGATGTCGTAGCTGCGGTTACCGGAGATGATGAAGACAATTTGGTTATTTGCCAGCTGGCAAAAGAAAAATTCGGCGTAAGACGTACGGTTGCCAGGGTAAATGACTCACGCAACGAACACACCTTTTCCGAGTTAGGAGTAGATGTCCCGGTAGACGCGACGGCAATAATTGCCAAGATAATTGAAGAAGAAGTTTCTTTTGCCGACTTCGTAACCCTTATGACTTTTAAGCGCGGAAAGCTGGCTATCATACGCGTGGATTTGGCGGATGATTCTCCCATAATCAATAAGGCGGTTAAAGACATAGAGCTCCCACACGACTCGGTAATGGTATCAATAATCCGCACAGATAAAGTAATAATTCCCAGGGGAGATACGGTTTTTCAGTCCCGGGACGATGTCATCGCCTTAACGACGATAGAGAACGAAAAGAAGCTTCTTGAAATTTTGGTAGGAAAAATCTGATTTACCCAAAACTAAAAATGCGCATATATAAACCGTCCAATATAGCTCTTGCAATTTTGGTTGAATTTAGTTTTATCCTCTTGATAATGGGGCTCGCCTTTTTATTAGGGGCACTCGTCCTAAAAATATTTTAGCCTATGTTACTCAGGCCTCGCTTAGAAGACATTTCTGTAATTGCCTACCAAATAGGAAAAATCATAGTTGCAGTAAGTCTGTGTATGATTTTTCCGATAATAACCTCGGTTGTGTTCAAGGAAACCGTTCCGCTTTTTGATTTTATTATCTCCTTAGGGATTTCTCTTTGTGTCGGGCTTTTACTTATACTGGTATTTAAGACCGAGAAATATCTTACCTGGATGCACGGCATGGTTATCGTATCTTTGTCCTGGCTGTTCCTTACAGCATTGGGGGCTATTCCCTTATATTTAAGCGGACACTGGAAAAGCTTTCTTGATGCTGCCTTTGACACAATGAGCGGCTACGCCACAACCGGCCTGACTTTAGGAATAGATCTTGATCATCTTTCAATGAGCCACCAGATGTGGCGGCATCTAATAATGTTTATTGGAGGCCAAGGAGTAATTATTGTTGCTATAAGTTTTCTTGTCCGGGGAACGGGCGGCGCTTTTAAAATTTATGTTGGTGAAGCAAGAGACGAAAAAATTCTTCCCAATGTTATCCAAACTGCACGATTTATCTGGGCGATAAGCACGGTTTATTTAATCGTTGGAACTTTATTCTTAGGTTTTATTGCCATTTTCGAAGGGATGCCCCCTTTGCGCGCTTTCTTCCATGGAATGTGGATTTTTATGGCCGCATTTGACACGGGAGGATTTGCTCCCCAATCCCAAAATATACTTTATTACCACAGTTTTATTTTTGAAATCGGAACTATCTTGATAATGTTTTTGGGAATGATTAATTTTAAGCTGCATTTTTCCTTATGGACAGGAAACCGTAAGGAAATTTTAAAAGATATAGAGATGATTACCTTTAGCTCCACCTTATTAATTGGATTTCTACTTGTAGCCCTGGGTTTTGCCAAGACAGGAGGAGTTTATCAAAATGCCGTTATGTTATTCAGAAAAGGTTTTTACCATCTCATCTCCGGGCATTCAGGTACGGGTTATATGACCGTTTACGCCAGGCAGTTTATTGACTACTGGCCTTCATTGGCCTTGGTAAGCCTGATAATTGCTATGGGATTGGGGGGAGCAATGTGTTCTACTACCGGAGGAATCAAGGCATTGAGAATAGGGCTGGTGTTCAAGGCTTTTGTTCAGGATGTGAGGCAGCTTATACACGGCGATACGGCGATTCTAGTTGAAAAATTTCACCATATAAGAGACTCGATTCTCGAAGACCGTCAGGTACGTTCGGCGGCGCTTATTTTTCTTGCCTACATAGTCCTGTATATTTTCGGTGCATTTGTTGGCATGCTCTGCGGATACCCTTTTATGGATTCTTTGTTTGAGTCGACTTCTGCTGCGGCAAACGTGGGACTTTCCTGCGGGGTGACATCCGTTACCATGCCCGTGGTTTTAAAATTGAC
>JBFZAB010000021.1:0-6648 GCA_041309285.1 Candidatus Omnitrophota bacterium | reverse complement strand
ACCATCTGCAGTAATCCTGCCTTTATGAAGGACAATAGTCCTCTCGCAAAGATCCATCGCCAAATCTAAATCATGCGTAGCGATAATTTTCGTATGACGAAAAGTCTTTAATAATTCAATTAAACGTTTGCGCGACATTGGATCTAAACTGGATGTAGGTTCGTCCATCACCAGAATATCCGGCGACATAGATAGAACTGTTGCAATAGCCACAGTCCGTTTTTCTCCCTGGGAAAGTTTATAGGGAGGACGTTTTCTTAAATGTTGTGCCCCTACAGTTTCAAGCGCCTGAGTAACTTTAAGTTCTACCTCTGCGTCTGACAACCCCAGATTCAAAGGCCCAAACGCTACATCGTCAAAAACCGTCGGCATAAACAATTGATCGTCTGAATTCTGAAATACCATGCCTACAGAACGACGAACGGCATTCAGATTTTTTGGAGTTAACGTATAATCGCCAATTCGTACCACTCCTTTTGTAGGAGTCAGATATCCGTTCAGATGAAGTAAAAGCGTGGACTTTCCGGCACCGTTTTCACCAACAATAGCTACGGACTCACCGTGGGAGATACGAAACGATACACCGTCCAAGCCAACTGTACCATCCGGATACGTGAAATACAAATCAGTAGTTTCGACAATATGATGGCTCATTAGAAAACCCCCGTAATAAATGTTCCTAACTTAAAAGGAATATTATAATATCTAAAAAATACGAATAAACTTAACCACCCGATCACAAATACAACTTCTTTAAAACGAATTTTCATAGATCTGATGATGCGAATGTGGCCGTCAAAACCCCTGCAACACATGGCAAGATAAATCCGCTCAGCACGATCAAGTGTGCGTAGCAACAGATGGCCAATCAATGAGATAAAATTTTTAAACCTAATCGCCCCGGAATTAAACGCCCTAAACGATCGGGCACGAACCATTTTCTCCGCTTCATCGGTCAAAACAAAAATATAGCGATAAAAAAATAACATCTGAACCACAAAAGGTCTTGGTATCCTAAGTTTTGTCAATGCCAGACAAACAGCATTAAAACCAGTCGAGGCTATTAATATCAAAGCAGCTGTTACCGTTAGAACAAAACGCAAAAGAATGGACGAAAAAGAAACCCAGCCTCCGGAGACACCTGTGGAACCGATATAAAAGAGCACTTCCCTGTCCATTAAAGGGTTGAAAATACCCACCAATACAGCGAAAGGAGAAACTATTAATACCTTCTTTAATATATATCTATACGGCAGACCGCCCAGGGCAATCAAGGCTATGGGATAAATAAAGAAGGGGGTTAAAGAAGAAAGCGCATATTTGCCGAAAGAAACAACCGTAACGATAAAAATAAAGGTAGTGATTAATTTAGCTCTCGGATCCAGCCTATGCAGAAGGCTCTGCCCGCAGGCTAAATTATCCATATATCTGATATCAAATTTATCCCTGCCTATATTATTCATAAAAATCTGATGAGTAAGAGCGGGCTATGCCGATGTTCACTAAATATTCCTCTATTATGAGTCCTCTTATATACCCTTACGGAATTTAAGCCCCAAACCAACCAACGCGGCCACTAAAAGAGTCAAGATACCCCCCACAAGACCCGAAACAGATGTTCCCGAATCGATTGCCGGCCAGGCCGTATTTGCCTCGGTTTCAGGTTCAACAGGCTCGCTCTTTTTAAAACCATAGTCTGGAAGAAGGGCTGTTTTTTCCTGTATACCTGCTAATGAAGCATGAACATTCTCATGGCTTTCCAGCTCTTCTTTTCCGGAAGTTTTAAACATTGCCCATTCCAATCCGTCCGGATTATTTGACGCAAACCAGCTCAACGCCCCTCCTGTAATCGCAGCGACTATTACTAAGCTAATGAGGACTTTTTTCGTATTAATTTTACCGATTGCTGTATGGTACCTTGCAGCGTTTAAAATCTCTGGCCGGGTTTTCCAAACAAAAATAACCACCGCCGCGGTAACAAGTCCTTCTATTATGCCTATAGCCAAGTGAATCGGCTGCATCAAAAGGACAAAAGTCTTAAACGGCAATTCCGATATACCCGAAAACAGCGTTTCCAATACTACACCAAAAGCACCCAGCTGTAAACCAATAATCGAGGCAATAACGGCACCCGTTATAACTTTGCTTTGATTAGGATTATCTCCGACAATTTTCTTATAAATAAACGGATAGGCTATGAAACAGGGAAAAAATCCTAAATTAAAAATATTGCACCCCAACGCCAGAAGACCTCCGTCCGCAAAAAACAGCGCCTGAACAATCAGTACCGAAGCCATCACCAGAAAAGCGGCATAAGGCCCAAGAAGAATAGCCAGGATCATTCCTCCTCCCAGATGACCGCTGGATCCGGTTGCCGGTATACTGAAGTTAATCATTTGCGAAGCAAAAATGAAAGCCCCTAAAACGCCCATCAGCGGAACCTTACGGTCATCCGATACTTCTTTTATTTTTTTGGAGCTGTACGCAATCAATCCTGCCGTTACTGCCCACATGGAAGTGCCTACAACGGGTGAGATTAAAGCATCCGCCATATGCATATTAATACTCCTTTCATAGAAAATGAAATACCAGATAATCATTTATATCTGGGTGTCATAGAAAATGAAACACCGGCCAATCATCTATGGCCAGGTGTACTAACGAATTCTCGCTCCGTCTTTGGCGAGGAAGTTTCTTATATATTCCCGACTCAGAAGCATACGGGGAAATTTTCTTCGACAATTTCCCCGGCTTCGTCGGGATTAATTCGCAGACGTCCGCCTGCGGCAGACTACACTTTATGTTCACTTCTTCCATAAAGTGTCCGCTCATTAAAAATCCATCTGTACCCTCATACCGCCAACTACTATCGTACTTGTTCCATTGACAGCATCATCACCATACGGGTTCCAGATAACATGAAGGTCGGGACTAATCGAAAGATGTTCATTAACTTTATAACTGTAGTAACATTCCAGATGATTCTCGGGATTCGTCTTAAGTTCGGACCCTGAATTTTTATAATCACCGGAGGCAAATATCTGGCCGAAGGCAATACCAAGAGTATCATTTTCTCTGTTCCAGCCGGTTCCCTTTAATTGCGCCCCTAAGCTATATGACTGTTCGAGCGAAAAATCGGAGGCGGCATTAAGATAAACTTCGGGATTTTGCCAGCCCCAGCGAAAGAAAACTCCTGTTGTGTCATTTAATTCCTGGTCAAAACTAATGCCCAGGCCATATCCTTTCTCTTTATCTTTTGTAGCATCCAGCCATTTGGTATGATTCTGGCCGTTAAACCAGGCCAGAAACCGGTAATTACCCTCCCGGTTCAGAAATCCGGGTTTAATATTTATCTGGGCAGTATGAAACATTCCGTCAAAGGTATCTTCCCAGTCTGTATCTGCATCCAAGGAAACCGCATTTATCTCTATTCTTTCGCCGAATGCGTACCCCATGCGGATACCACCGGCGTTATCGGGAAATTCAATTACCGGAGAATTGCGGAATATCCTACCCAGAAATTGCGCCGCTTCATCATTGGCATAAGCATTGTCATCAATGTAGGCCGTGGGGTCAAGTTTACCGAAGGTTATGGTCAAAGGCACCCCCTGCGGGTTTAAATAGTGTTCATACCAAACCTCCGTGGCACGCACATTGTTATCGTCGTCTGCATCACGGTTGACATTGCTAAATACCTTTAATTCATCTTCTACCCCCTGTCCGTTGCCCTGTTCAAGATGAACAAACCCCTGTCCATAATCATCAAATTTCTTTAAAAACGTCAGGTCCATTGAATAGGATGAATCGAGAACATCCTCTTTGGGCGATTGGGTATCACCGTTCGCATTATGCGTACCCTGGATAATCATGGTTGAACCTATCCCCATTTGAAGGTCTTCCATGACTTTAAGCGCGGGAAATTTCTCCTCCGACTTTGCATCGATGCGGCTGTCAAGGTCATTCTGCCCGCTTGATTCTGTTTGCTTCAAAAGATGTCTCTCGAGTTCATCTATCCTTGTTTGCTGAGATTCAACGGTTTTTCTTAAAGAACGAATTTCATCGATAAGCTGACGATCAATGGTTTCTTGCGCAAAAACAACCGAAACCGACATAAACAGGACACAACCGGACAAAAAAAACAATCTCTGAACATTCACTCTATACCTTCCTTTCTTTAGTGTTACTATTATCAGATTAGTGCTACCATAAAAACAAAAAAAATACGGCTACTTTATATCTTTTCCCGTACTCGACATGCCAAAAGTTGTGTGCTTAACCCCTTTGGTTGATTTTAAAGTATCTGCCAATCTTTGCGCCTCTCTGGGATTGCCTTTTATGGCAATAATTTCTAAACAATTATCGTGGTCTAAGTGTATATGCTGGGTAGATATAATCAACTTCTGAAAATCATGCTGTATATCCATAAGCTTATTCACGAGCTCTCTCTTATGATGGTCATACACAAGGGTAATCGTACCTGTGACTTCTTTATTCTCTTTCCACTCCCGTTTTACCAAATCTTCTCTGATTAAATCGCGAATGGCCTCGGAACGGTTGATATAATTCTCGCTGTGTATACGCTTATCAAACCTTTCAAGAAGTTCTTGATCCAGAGATACCCCAAATCTAATCAGCTTGGACATCTATCCTCCGGCTGGTATCACGATTTGTAAAAAAATAACACACGAGATCATCCTTGTCAAGATTTTTTTGAAAATATCCGGATAACTAAATATTCTTTTACCTTAATCTGCCTTCTCTATAACAAAAACCGCATTTAAGGCAAAGAGATTAGGCAAGAATTTTATCACCTTATCTTTACTCAGATAAAGCGCCTTGATAATCTTTATATTTTTATCACGGCAGAAATCAATAAAATCGCTGATGCTTAAGAAATGCAGGTTTGGCGTATTATACCAGCGGTAAGGCAGCGATTTTGTAACCGGCGTCTTGCCTTTAAAGAACAACCGAGTGCGCGCTCGCACATAGGCAAAATTAGGAAAGCCAACTATAACTTTTTTCCCTACCCGCAATGCCTCATCAATGACAAAAATAACGTTTTTCGCCTCCTGCAGGCTCTGGTTCAAAATCACGTAGTCAAATGACTTGTCGGGATATTCGCTTAAACCCGTATCAATATCGCTGTGAAAAACACTTAGGCCGCGTTCCACGCACTTATATATCGCTTCTTCTTTTATCTCTATGCCTTGACCCTTAACGCTCCTTTTTTCGCTGAGCAAAGAAAGGAGTTCTCCATCACCGCTGCCTAAATCAAGCACGGATGAGCCGAACTCTATTATATCGCAAATAACCCTGTGATCTAATTTAAGGCATTCAGATTTCATTTAACACCTCTCATATATTTGAAGAAACTTTTTTGAGAAAATGTTTTAATAAATGGGTTTCTTCTTTAACTTCGAGCAAAAAAGCATCATGCCCGTAAGTGGATTTTATCTCGCAATAAGTAGCATCGATTCTTTTCATTTTCAATTGACGGACTATATCCTGCGACTGATATGAGGGATAAAGCCAGTCGGACTTAAAAGAAATAACCAGAAACTTGGTATCTATTGACTTTCCGGAAGGAATAAACTTTCCGCCTGATAAGTCAAAATAGTCCATCGCCTTGGTAATGTAGAGGTAAGAATTGGCATCAAAGCGCCTGACAAAATTATCCCCTCTGTACTTCAAATATCCTTCGACTTCAAAATCCGTCGTAAATTTAAAGTTTTCTTTCTTCTCTTTTAATTTCCTGGAGAACTTCTCTTCCATCGACTGGTCGCTCATGTAAGTAATATGTCCGATCATGCGCGCAACAGCAAGCCCGCTTTTGGGTTGTCCGTACCCATAGTAGTTCCCTCCCTGCCAGGCGGAATCAGCCATAACCGCCTGTCTTCCAACTTCATTAAAAGCTATCTGCTGAGGGGAGTGTTTCAAGGTAGTAGCTATGGGTATAGCGGAGGCTAATTTTTCCGGATATAGCGCAACCCACTCTAAAACCTGCTGCCCTCCCATCGATCCGCCCACCACCGAAAGAAGTTTTTCAATCCCTAAATAATCGATAAGGTATTTCTGAGCCTTGACCATATCGGAAATTGTAAGAATAGGAAAATCAAGCGCGTAGGGCTTATCTGTCTTCGGATTTATTGATGACGGACCCGTACTTCCCCTGCATCCTCCAATAATATTTGAACAGATGACAAAATATTTTGTTGTATCAAATGCTTTTCCCGGGCCAATCATGGAATCCCACCAGCCTGGCTCTTTAGCTCCTTTGTGAAAACCGGCCGCATGGGCATCTCCGGAAAGGGCATGTTCTATTAAGATCGCATTACTTTTTTCTTTATTAAGCTGTCCGTACGTCTCATAAGCAATTGTGATAGGGCCTATCTTTTGTCCGGATTCCAAAACCAGCTCTTTGGGAGACTGGGCAAAATGAAAATATCTTGTCTCAACTAAACCTACGCTATCTTCCTGCATAATTATTAACCTTTCTTCTTTCGTTAATCCTGTAACATTTACTCCTGGAACAGCCATGTGGAAAGATAACGCTCGCCGCTATCCGGTAAAATTACGACAATAATTTTACCTTTATTCTCGGGACGTTTTGCCGCATCTATTGCCCCCCACCTCGCCGCCCCGCCGGAT
>JBFZAB010000020.1:0-4295 GCA_041309285.1 Candidatus Omnitrophota bacterium | reverse complement strand
CTATTAAAGCGCCGCCGGTTAAAGTTGCGGCCCAAAAATTGAATTTAACCGTATTACAGCCGGAGGATATTGACTCTGAAAATTTTATCCGGCAGCTAAAATCCCTGGAGCCGGATCTGTTCGTAGTTGTTTCTTACGGAAAGATATTAGGAACAAAGTTGCTTTCTCTCCCGCATCTTTATTCCATAAATCTTCATGCCTCGCTGCTTCCAAAATACCGCGGGGCTGCACCTATTAATTGGGTTTTACTTAAAGGCGAAACCGAAACCGGAGTAACCGTGATAAAGATGAATGAAAAAATGGATGCGGGTGAAATTATCACGCAGGAGAAAGTAGTAATTTCTGAATCCGATACGGCAATGAGCCTGGGAGAAAAACTCAAGAACAAAGGTGCGGATTTGATAGTCGAAGTTTTAAGGCTTATTGATTCTAAAAAAGCTCAATTCAAGCCCCAGAATGATGAGGGTGCAACTTTTGCGCCTTTGTTAAAGAAGGAAGACGGGAAAATTTCCTGGAGTGAGCCGGCGGTATCAATTCATAATAAAATAAGAGCCCTGCAGCCCTGGCCGGGCGCATGGTGTTTATTAAATGAAAGAACGGTTAAATTATGGAAAACAAAAATTATCGATGTCGATTCCGATAAGAAACCGGGCGAGGTTATAGGTATAAACAAAGAAGGCATTATTGTCTCGCTAGGTAAAGGTTCTATATTGATTGAGGAATTGCAACTTTCATCCGGGAAGAGGATGATGGCGCAGGATTTCGTTTTAGGGCATCGCCTTAAAGAAGGCGATTTGCTAAAATAATTTTAGAAATTTTCTTGCAAAATTTATTTTTAGCTGATATAATCACCCAACTGATTAATCCCGCCTGTCCGCCCGTATGGACTCAAGGCAAAAAATCAAAGTAAACTCATAAGTTATATTTATTTATTTGGAGGAGATAGCAAAATGCCTGAATTACGCAAAGACCCGATTATAGGAAGATGGGTAATTATTGCCACGGAACGCGCAAAGAGGCCCGATGATTTTGCGGTTTCACATGAAGAGCCGGCCGAAAATCACTGTCCGTTTTGCGAGGGACGCGAAGAAGAAACGCCAAAAGAAATATTTGCCTTTCGCAAGTCAAATTCTCCCCCAAATAAGGCGGACTGGGATGTAAGGGTTATCCCGAGCATTTCCCCTATTTTGCGCATAGAAGGCGATATGAATCGCCACGGCGTACAGATGTATGACGTAATGAACGGGATAGGGGCGCATGAAATAGTAGTCGAAACACCCCAGCATATCGCAAACATAGCTGATTTATCTGAAGAACAGATTGCCAAAGTTTTATTTACTTATATAGAGAGAATAACCGATTTAGGCAGGGACCTGCGCTTTAAATATGTATTAGTTTTTAAAAATTACGGATGGTCGGCCGGGGGCGGAAGAGTAAAACATGCCCGTTCGCAGTTGATTGCCACCCCCGTTAATCCCAAGAGGGTAAAAGAGGAACTTGCCGGAGCAAAAAAATATTTTGAGTTTAAAGATCGTTGCATATTCTGTGATCTTATGCACCAGGAGCTTAATTCGGGTGAACGCGTGATTATCGATACCGACGGTATGGTGGCGCTGGCGCCTTTTGCTTCGCGTTTTCCCTTTGAAACATGGATTATGCCGAAGGAACACTCGTCCGATTTTATCAAGCTAAAAAGAAATGATGTTTATGCTCTTGCCAAAGTAATGAAACAGCTTCTTTCTAAACTCAAAAAAGCGCTTAAAGATCCCCCGTATAATTACATATTACATACTGCACCTTTCAGAATACCGAGGAAGCCGGGATATTGGAAAACTCTGGATGATGATTATCACTGGCATATAGAGGTAATTCCGCGCCTGACGCGCGTAGCAGGTTTTGAATGGGGTTCGGGATTTTATATCAATCCCACACCTCCGGAAGAAGCGGCGAAGTATCTGCGCGAGCTGGAAGTATAGACTAATCCAAAACGCATAAAATAACAACGAGGAGAAAATGGGAGAGCTGAGACGTGACCCTATTACGGGTAGATGGGTAATTATAGGAACGGACAACAATGGATTTAAATTAGAGGATTACTATTCCGAGCCAAATATCAAAGGTAAGGGAATATGCCCTTTTTGCCCCGGTAATGAAAAGATGACTCCTCCGGAGATAATTGCTCACCGTGAGGGAGGAGGCGCACCTAATAGTTCCGGATGGCTTACGCGCGTTGTGCCTAATAAATTTCCTGCCCTTCAGGTAGAAGGAGATTTGAATAAGCGGGGTATCGGGATTTATGATATGACAAACGGCGTCGGGGCGCATGAGGTAATTATCGATAATCCGGACCACAACAAAGAGATAGCGGACCTCTATGACCATGATGTAGAACGGATAATCTGGACATACCGCAACAGAAGCGTAGATTTAAGGGGAGATAGGCGCTTTAAGTACATACTTATATTTAAAAATTACGGAAAACCCGCAGGGGCTTCTTTAGAACATCCGCATTCGCAGCTTATAGCCCTGCCTATTGTTCCCAAAAGGGTTCGCGAGGAACTACAGGGGGCGCAAAAGTATTACGAATATAAAGAAAGATGTGTTTTCTGCGACATTATAAGTCAGGAAATTCAGGACGGAAGCCGGATAATTGCCGAGAACAAACACTTCATCGCCCTTACGCCTTTCGTGTCCTGTTTTCCGTTTGAATTCTGGGTTATGCCGAAAGCGCATGAGTCGGATTTTTCCTATATTCAGCGCGAAGAGGTTCTTAATTTTGCCAGCATTTTGAGGGAGTCTCTTTTAAGGGCAAAGGTTACGTTGCGCGACCCATCGTATAATTTTATTATTCATACCTCTCCGATAGAAGATATGGAGAGCGAGGATTACCACTGGCACCTTGAATTTATGCCTAAACTTACCCGCCTTGCGGGTTTTGAGTGGGGTTCGGGATTTTATATCAATCCCGTGGATCCCAATGTAGCCGCTAAATATCTGCGTGAGGCAAAGATAAATTAAATTGTACGCTGATTATCAAAAAAGATTGCAGAGATTTCAAGCATTAATCTTTGAGATCTGTTCTTAATCTGTGTAATCAAGTGCTCATTAAAAGGAGGATAAGATGGCAGTTAAGGTCGGCATTAATGGTTTTGGCAGGATCGGTAGATTAGTAGCAAGGGCTTTACTTGAAAAAGGCTTAGGAGATCTGGAACTGGTGGCAGTTAACGATCTTACCGACGCAAAGACTAATGCGCATCTTCTGAAGTATGATTCGGTACACGGCCAGTTTCCCGGGGAAGTTAAAGTAGCCGGAGAAGATAGCATA
Source organism: Candidatus Omnitrophota bacterium (assembly GCA_041309285.1). Taxonomy (GTDB): domain Bacteria; phylum Omnitrophota; class Gorgyraeia; order DTHP01; family DTHP01; genus JBFZAB01. The sequence goes on along the minus strand of JBFZAB010000020.1, from coordinate 970 downwards.
TCGGTGAGCGGGAAGATAATTAAAGTGCTTAATAAAACCGATCCGTCGGAATTACCCTGGAAAGATTTAGGAGTCGAGATCGTCGTAGAATCTACCGGACTTTTTACTGTTAAGAAAGACGGAGTCAATAAGAAAGGTAAAGTAGTTAAAGGCGCGGAAAATCATATTACCAAGGGAGGAGCAAAGAAAGTTGTAATTTCTGCTCCCGCGGAAGGAGAGGATATAACAATAGTCTTGGGGGTTAATGAGGACAAGTATGACCCCAAAAATCATCATGTTATATCCAATGCCTCATGTACCACCAACTGTCTCGCTCCCGTTGCAAAGATAATGAACGACAAATGGGGAATCGAGAAGGGATTGATGACCACTATTCATGCCTATACCAACGATCAGAAAGTTCAGGATATGGCGCACTCTGATTTACGCCGCGCCAGAGCCGCAGCTTTGTCAATGATTCCTACTTCTACCGGTGCCGCGAGAGCAATAGGGCTGGTTATTCCGGAGTTAAAAGGAAAGCTTGACGGATTTGCAATACGCGTACCTGTTCCTAATGTTTCAGTCGTGGATTTGACCTGTTTATTGCTTAAAAAAGTTACAGTCGAGGAATTGAATTCTGCCTTTAAAGAAGCTGCCGAGGCTAAACTTAAAGGTATTCTTGGTTTTACCATGGATCCGGTTGTATCCGTTGATTTTAATCATAGCACTTTGAGCTCTGTAGTGGACGGGGCAAGCACAAAGGTTATGCAGGATAACTTTGTGAAAGTATTATCCTGGTATGACAATGAATGGGCATATTCCTGCAGGGTGATAGACCTGGTAAAGTTGATAGCAAAAAGACTATAGAAGCGGAACTACGCAGAACAAAACGCAGAACCACGCTTAACCTGAAAGTGTATTATTATGGCAAAGTTGACTATCAAGGACGTAGATTTGAAGGGTAAGAAAATATTGATGCGGGTGGACTTTA
>JBFZAB010000019.1:0-2676 GCA_041309285.1 Candidatus Omnitrophota bacterium | reverse complement strand
ATATAAGAAAGACCAGGCCACGAGTAAGGAAGAGGCCGAGGCTTGACAGAAGGAGAGGTAGTTAATGGAAAAAGCATTTTATCAGCTTATACATACGGGATGGAAATTATACCTTCTTGTTTTGTTATGGAAGATAAAATGGCTATTCTGGAGAGTAGAACATAAGTATCATATATAGAAAAATATAAAGTATTTATTTTAATCCCCCAGTTTTCCCTGAAAGAAATATTTTAATCATGCCTTTTGCATTCCTAAGCTGATTATTTTTTATCCCTTCGGCAAAATTATACTACCTATTTGGGACCGAGATGAGGTAAAATATAGAAGAATATCAAGGTTTCTATATTTGCCCCGATAAACACATCCCATTTGAAAAAGGAGGCAATATGAAAGTTAAAGAAATAATGGTAAAAGATGTTGTGAGCATTAAACCGGATGATAATGTCGGAGATTCTTTAAACCTATTATTCAAAATGGAAATAAGCGGACTGCCTGTAGTTGATAAGGATGGTAAACTCGCAGGTATGTTTACCGAGAAAAACATCCTGGATTATATACTACCCAGCTATTTAGAAAAAGTAGGAAGATTTATTTATGAGGAAAATCCCAAGGCAATCAAGAGGAAGTTCGGGGAACTGATTAAGATAAAGGTGGAAAAGATGGTGCGTAAAGACGTAGTTACGACTACCGAGGATACCACCCTTTGTGAGGCAGCAAAGATGATGCTGACACATAAGGCCCGCCGCATCCCGGTTTTAGACAGGATAGGTAAAGTTGTCGGAATTGTCTCGAGGGGTGATGTGTTAAAGGCTTTAGTCAAAGAAGGGGAGTATTTAGATAAGGAGATGATATAGATATGATTAAGAAGTTCATCATCTTGATTACTATATCGTTGGGGTTAGGTTTCCTGACCAAAAATATTGGGCTAAACAATCAACAGGCGCTTGCTGTATCCATATTTTCTGCATCCATGCTTGGTACACTATTTTTCTGGGATTTCCGGCTGAGTTTTGCTTTCCTGGGAACATCTATACTTCTTATGACCCATGCGATAGATCTGGAAAACTTAATAAAGTTTTCTTCCCTTGAGGTCATCCTTTTTCTGGTCGGAATGATGGTTTTAATTGGGCTGCTGAAGGGCGCGGGTTTTTTTGCCTGGATTGTAAGCTTAATATTACGTATTAAAAATCTTACCGCAAAAAAATTCCTTATTTCAATTTCGGTCATTTCAGCGTTACTGGCCTGTGCGGTTGACGAAGTAACCGCAATTATTTTTATAGTTGCGGCAGTATTCGAAATCTGCGATTATTTTGAAGTTGAACCCGCACCGTTTTTAATAATCTCTATTCTGGCTACGAACATAGGTTCAAGCGGTACAGTCTTGGGCAACCCAATAGGTATCCTTATTGCGGCAAAATCCGGGCTTACCTTTGAAGATTTTTTTATCAAGGCATTTCCTATTATGCTGGTATGTCTTATAGCCATGATCTTAATTGTAAAATTCTGGTATCGTAAGCCGCTGGAGGAATTAGACAGAAAGATAAAAAAATTAGGTTACAACGAGATGCTCGTAAGGCTTATTTCTGTGCCGCCGGAAAAAGAGCTTAAAATAAGCCTGGCAATTTTCGGAGCGACTCTTCTTTTTATATCGCTTCATCACCGGCTGGAATTATTCTGGAATTTAAAGGCAAACACTATATTGCTTACCGTTCCACTTATTTCAAGCGGCTGTGTTATGGTCTGGAAGTGGAAAAAGGCGCGGGAATATATTGAGAAAGACGTAGAGTGGTGGACGCTTTTATTTTTTCTTCTTCTTTTTGCCCAGGCAGGAACCCTTAAATACACCGGAGCAACCGATATTATGGCGGCGAAATTGGCAAATCTGGCCAGCAATAACATTTCGGTTTTAACTGGGATGGTTTTGTGGATTTCGGCAGTAGGCTCAAGTATTTTAGACAACGTGGTTTTGGTTGCTGCTTTCGTCCCAATTGTTCAGAGTTTCCACGGATTAAATAGTAGCCTCCAGCCTCTCTGGTGGGCGCTTTTGTTTGGGGGTTGCCTCGGAGGTAATATCACCCTCGTAGGTTCTACGGCAAATATCGTTGCCCTGGGAATTCTTGAGAAAGAAAAAAATATACACATAACATTCTTTCGCTGGTTCTGGATAGGGCTGACGGTGGGAATAATTACAACGGCTATTGTATGGATTCTGCTTCTGGTCTTACCGATGTATCATTAAAGAATTTGTAAACCCGCCTACTTTTACACTACGGAGAGAATATGGAAGAACTGGAAAAGAAAGAAGAGGAAAGAATAAATTTTAATGAACTGGAAAAAGAAGGTTTTATTAAACAGAGACAGGAGGGGTTGTTTTCCGTGCGTGTCAGGCCTAATTCGGGAATGTTTAACCCGGAACAGCTAACCAAAATCGCGGAGCTGGCTAAATTATACGGAGAAGGTCTCGCACATCTTACTGTCCGCCAGGAGGTTGAGGTTCCCGGAATAAAGCATAAAGATATAAATTTATTTCGGGAAGGTTTAGTTAGCTCAGGGCTTTCTGTTTCGAAAGGCGGTTTTTCTGTTAGGGCCGTTGTTTCCTGTCCCGGAGTAAAATGGTGCGCAAGAAGCTGGATTGATTCTGTAGCGGTTGCCGAGGCAATTGATAAAGAATTTTAT
>JBFZAB010000018.1:0-4217 GCA_041309285.1 Candidatus Omnitrophota bacterium | reverse complement strand
GAATGAATCTTCCCGAATTTTCAGTTAAGAAGCCGGTTACCGTAACGATGATTTTCATTGCGGTCGTCCTTTTAGGGTATATTTCCTGGAGCCGTCTTCCTCAGGAACTTTTTCCCTCAATTACCTATCCCCAGATTACCGTAGTTTCCGTGTATGAGAATGCCGCCCCCGAAGAAGTAGAAATATTGGTCACAAAAGTTATCGAAGAAGTAGTAGGGACGGTTTCCGGCATAAAACGCATTTCCTCCATTTCCAAAGAAGGTATTTCAACCATTATCCTGGAGTTTAACTGGGGGACCAATATGGATATGGCCTCCCTTGCCGTACGCGAGAAAATAGACCTGGTCAAAGAAAGGCTCCCCCTGGGGGCAAAAGACCCCATAGTAATGAAATACAATCCTTTCGAGTTACCGGTCATGATTATTTCCGTAACGGGTAAGGTTAGTCCTCTGGAGCTGCGCGAGGTTTCCCGCAAAGTAATTAAAGATGAGTTGGAAAAAATCGAAGGGGTTGCTTCAGCCAATATCGCCGGCGGTTGGGAAAGAGAAATTCTGGTTGAAGTGGATCAGGGAAGATTGAACGCAAGCGGCATACCGCTTTTAAGGGTAGTCAATGCTTTGAAAGAAACCAACTTTTCCTTTCCCGCGGGAACGATAAAAGAAAATTTCTTTGAATATCTGATACGCACCATGGGTGAGTTTGAGCATATCGATGAGATAAAGAATGTAGTAGTAGAAGCGCTTGAGCCCAATCCTCCCCAGACAAGATATGAACTTTATACGCAGGAAAGGGAGAAGAATGAAAAAGATAAACGCCTGGTTCTCATTTCCGATTTAGCGCGTGTCAAGGATGTCTGGAAAGAGCAGACCTCAATCTCCCGCTATAACGGTAAGGCCAACGTAACCATTTCGGTAATGAAGCAGGCTGGAGGTAACACCGTCCAGATTGCCCGCAAGGTAAAAAGTGCGTTGGATAAAGTAAAAGACCGGCTTACTGCAAGAGTCAATGTTCAGGTTGTCTATAATCAGGCGGAATTTGTTCAGGCTTCTATAAAAGACGTAGGCGATAATGCCTGGCAGGGGACATTCCTTTCCTTCATAGTCCTTATCCTATTCTTAAAAGAATTAAAGAGCTCTCTGATTATTGTCCTTTCGATACTTATTTCGATTATGGCCTGTTTGTGCATGATGTATTTTCAGGGAATAACCATAAATATGATGTCCATGGGAGGCCTGGCACTGGGCGTGGGTATGTTGGTTGATAACTCCATAGTTGTTCTGGAAAATATCTTTCGTTACCGGTATCAGCTAAAGAAAGGTATTATTGAGGCTACCATAAAGGGAGCAGGAGAGATGGCAGGGGCAATTACGGGCTCGACGCTTACCACAGTTGTTGTCTTTGTGCCCTTAATCTATGTTGTGGGAATAGCCGGTCAGCTCTTTAAGGAAATGGCCTTGACAATAACTTATTCTTTGCTTGTTTCGCTGGTTGTGGCTTTAACGCTTGTGCCGCGTTTAGCCGCACTTGGCGCTAAGAAAAATAAAGGAAAAGGAGAATCCGGAAATTACAAGGCTGAAAAAAAAGAATCGGCCTTTGTCAGGATGCTCTGGAATAAATATGCCAGGTTTATTTCCGCATTCTTAAAATATCGCCTTATAGGTTTATCTATAATTTTTGCGGTATTTATTGCGAGTATAGGTTCACTTTTCTTATTGGATAGAGAGCTTCTTCCCAAAATTGACCAGAGACAGTTTGTGGTAAAGTTAGAACTGGCTACCGGAGCAAAATTGGAAGTTACCGACGAGGTATGTAAAAAAGTAGAGAGGGAGCTCCTTATGCTTCCCGACGTTGAAGGGGTAAGCATGGCAATAGGTTCAACCCGGGAGGAGAAAACCGGAGAGCTAGTTGAGACATTAGGGGCGCATCAGGCCCGATTTGTAGTGAATTTAAAGAAAATGAAACGCAAAGACCCTAACTATCGCTCCAGTCAGGAGGTCATACAGATATTACAATCCGAGTTGAAGAAGGATAATCTTGGAGGAGCTCAGATTGAATATATGTTACAGGAAAGCGTATTTAAAACCGCCTTTCAGTCGGGAAAACCCATTTCTATCGAGATAAAGGGGCAGAATTTGGAAACGCTGGAAAAAATTTCCGAAGATGTTAAAGGAATGATTAAGGGCGTCGAAGGCGTGTATGGTATTACCTCAAGCCTTGCCCCGCCTCACCCCGAAACCAAGGTACATGTTTTAAAAGACAAGGCGGCATTCTATGGCCTATCGGTAAATGATATTGCTTTTGCGTCTCAGGTGGCGCTTAAGGGAAATATAGCCACCAAGTTTAAGGAACAGGGTCAGGAATATGATATCCGCGTGCGCTTAAGGCCCGAGGATAGAAAAGACATGAATAAACTCAGGCAAATACTAGTTCATTCCCAGATGATGGATATGGATATACCGCTTTCCGAGGTCGCCTACATTGTTTCCGGGACAGGCCCCAGCCAGATTGAGAGATTAGACCAGCAGCGCTCGATTATGGTAACCGCAAATATTTTTAAAAGAGGATTCAATAAGGTTATGGAAGATATTCAAGCAGCCTTAAACAGATACAAAATTCCCGAGGGATTTAGCGTAAATATGGGCGGGGAGCGTGAAGAGATGCAAAAATCCTTCCAGTCCCTCAAATTTGCCCTTATCCTTTCGCTCGTCCTTAATTATATGGTTATGGCGGCGCAATTTGAATCTCTGTGGCAGCCGTTTATTATTATGTTTACCTTGCCTTTATCGGTAATCGGCGTGGCTCTTTTGCTTTTGTTTACCCATACTACCATAAATGCTGTAGTTATGCTTGGCGTGATGATGTTAGGCGGCATTGTAGTTAATAACGGTATCGTGCTTGTGGATACGGTGAATATTTTCAGAAAAGAAGGCATGAAGATAGAAGAAGCGTTAGTCCAGGCAGGAGTGCAAAGGTTACGCCCGATTATGATGACTTCGCTAACGACCATACTTGGTCTTCTTCCCTTGGCACTTGGTCTGGGCGATGGTGCAGAGTTGCGTGCTCCTATGGCAATTACGGTTATGGGAGGGCTGGTCTCGGCTACATTCTTGACCCTTGTTGTCATACCTGCCTTGTACCTAACGGCTGTAAGATTTTTTGAATTATTTGGTAAAAAAACCGTTTTAATAGAAGAAGAAATTAAACCGCCGGATGTTTCTGTCGAACTTAAGCCGCTCGAAGTTAAGGAGGAGAAATCCATAATTCTAATTAAGGAATTAGAAAAGCCCAGGGAAGAAATTACTCCTGTTTTAAATGAACGCCAGAAGAAATTTTTAGAGGCATTGAAATCCGGGGAGCGCCTGACCCGTAAAGATTACTTTAGATTATATAATGTATCCATACCTACCGCGGCGCGTGACCTAAAAATCTTACTCAATAAAGGGCTTATCCGGACAAAAGGCCCTGCCGGCCCGGGGAGATGGTATGAGTTGGTTTAAAAGGTTACTTAAAGCTAAGGAAAGTTAATTAAGGGTAAATAAGGTTATATTTTGTAATAAATTTATTTTATTCGTTCTACGGCTTTTAATGTAACTTTACGTAACCCTCCGTAACTTTATGTAACATTAAATAACATTTTATTTATAGGAGCGATAGCGACAAAAAATGAGCTTGCCTGTTAGTTCAATAAAGAGACCGGTGACGGTCTTTATGGTTTTTATAGGTATTATCCTCTTAGGTTGGGTTTCCTTGGAGCGCCTGCCGGTAGAAATGATGCCCAATTCGAGCTTCGAGGACATTTCTATTATAATACAGATCAGGGGAGGAATTCCGCCCTCGGATGTTGAGATGCTTGTAACCAGGCCGGTCGAGGAGGAGGTAAGCGGTATATCCGGAATGCGCGAGCTTCTCTCTATCTCGGAAGAAGGGGAATCGCGGGTAGTCCTGCGTTTTGAGCCGGGGATAAATATGGACTTTGCCGCTTTGGAAGTCCGCGAAAAATTCTCGCGTATCGTGGATAAGCTTCCCAGCGAAATTGAAAAACCTGTAATTGCCAAATACCAAAAAACCGATGTTCCGATAGTTATCCTTGCCGTAACCGGAACAGGCTATACTCCCGAAGTGCTCAGACGTTTTGTAGACGAAAAATTAAAAGACAGGTTCCAGCGTGTAGCAGGAGTGGCTAACTTAGAAGTCGTGGGCGGGAGAGAGAGAAAAAT
>JBFZAB010000017.1:0-2579 GCA_041309285.1 Candidatus Omnitrophota bacterium | reverse complement strand
AGATAGAAGATATGAGAATAACTTATAAGGGAGATTATGCCTTAAAGGCAATACTGGATTTATCTTTACATTACGGCGACCTGATAACTATTTCCGAGTTAGCTAAACACGCGGATATGCCTATAAAGTTTCTGGAGCAGGTACTTCTGGATTTAAAAAGAGGAGGGTTTGTGGAAAGCAGGCGTGGTAAAATCGGAGGTTATTTATTGGCAAGGCACCCTTCTAAAATAAAATTGGGAGAGGTAATCAGGTTTATAGACGGACCTATTGAGCCTATTACCTGCGTGGAAAAAAGTTACTCCGGTTGTCATGATATATCAAAATGTGTTTTTAGAAAGATTTGGCAGGATATAACCGATATGACTTCGGGAATAATTGATAATATCACTTTTGAGGATTTAGTTAGTCAGGTGAAGAAAACACGGCAGAATTTTGCTTATTCGATATAAGGTATTAAGAAAATAAACGGAGGAGAGAATGAAAAATAAAATTTTAAGACCGAAATTAGAAACTATTTTACTTCACGGCGGTCAGGTTGCGGATCCCGCTACAGGCGCCCGGGCTGTACCTATATATCAAACCACTTCCTACCAATTTAAAAGTACTGAACATGCCGCACGCCTCTTTGCCCTTAAGGAGTCCGGTAATATTTATACCCGCTTAATGAATCCTACAACGGAAGTTCTTGAAAAAAGGATTACCCTCCTTGACGGCGGGGCGGGGGCGCTTGCCGTAGCAAGTGGTCAGGCGGCAATTTCCGTCGCCTTACTTAATATTGCCCGTTCCGGAGATGAGATTGTTTCAACCGAAAGCCTCTACGGAGGTACACACACACTATTTCATTATACCTTTGCCCGTTTCGGGATCAAGGTTAGATTTGTTAAATCGAATGACTTAGATGGATTCCGTAAAGCGATAACATCGAAAACGAAAGCCATTTATGCCGAGTCTATCGGTAATCCCAGGCTCGATGTTGCCGATTTGGAAGATATTTCCCGTCTTGCGCATAAAAATAACATACCTTTTATTCTTGATAATACTTCTTCTCCCTATTTGCTTCGTCCGATAGATTTTGGGGTGGATGTGGTGGTTTATTCGGCGACGAAATTTATCGGAGGACACGGTACCTCCATTGGCGGATTAATTGTCGATTCCGGTAAGTTTAACTGGAAGAACGGAAAATTTCCTCTGATATCCGAACCGGATCCCGGCTATCACGGGCTTGATTTTGTCAAAGAATTCAAGAATCTTGCCTATATCGCCAAGGCAAGGCTTACGCTCCTCAGGGATTTGGGCCCGGCGATGTCACCCTTCAATGCCTTTCTTTTCTTGCAGGGACTTGAGACCCTGCATTTAAGGATGCCGAGGCATTCTGAAAACGCCCTTGCTGTGGCCAGGTATCTGAAGAAACATCCAAGAGTTTCCTGGGTGAATTATCCGGGACTGGAATCGAGTCCGGAATATAAAAGAGCAAAGAAATATCTATCAAAAGGAGCAGGGGCAATAGTTGGTTTTGGGATTAAAGGAGGGCTTGAGGCAGGGAAGAAATTTATCGAATCGCTTAAGCTTATATCGCATCTTGCCAATATCGGCGATGCAAAAACACTAGCCATACATCCGGCTACAACCACGCACCAGCAGCTCTCCAGAAAAGAACAGCTGGCAGGCGGTGTGACGCCTGATTTTTTAAGACTCTCGGTTGGGCTTGAGCATATCGAGGATATAATTTATGATATTGAACAGGCCTTGAAAAAGGCGGCTTAAATGAAGATATTCGAAGACATAACTAAGACGATAGGGAATACACCCCTGGTGAGAATAAATAGTTTGAGTAAAGGGTTGGACGTAACCATCCTTGCCAAGCTCGAATTTTTTAATCCTCTCTCGAGTATAAAAGATAGAATAGGGTTTTTTATGATTGAGGCTGCGGAAAAGGGCGGCCTGCTTAAAAGAGATTCGGTGGTTATTGAGTCGACCAGCGGAAATACAGGGATAGCCCTGGCATTTGTCTGTGCGGCAAAAGGATACAGGCTGATTATTACTATGCCTGATACGATGAGCCTGGAACGTAGGAAGTTGTTGGAGATTTTAGGTGCGGAAGTTGTGTTAACCGAAGGTAAACAGGGAATGAAAGGTGCTATAACTAAAGCGGAGGAACTTGCCAAGAGTATTAAAAATAGTTTTATGCCGCAACAGTTTAGCAATCCGGCGAATCCCGAAATTCATCGCCGGACAACCGCCCAGGAGATCTGGCGTGATACGGACGGAAAGGTTGATATTTTTGTTGCCGGAATAGGTACGGGCGGTACAATAACCGGCGTCGGAGAGGTATTAAAAGAAAAGAAACCTTCAATTAAAGTTATAGGGCTTGAACCAAATGATTCGGCCGTCCTTTCAGGCGGAAAAGCAGGCTCGCATAAAATTCAGGGTATCGGAGCGGGATTTATACCTCAAGTTTTGAACAAAAAAATAATCGATGAGATTATTTGTGTTTCACACGAAGATGCCGGAAAAACAGTTAAACTCTTGGCCAAGAAGGAAGGTATTTTAACCGGTATATCAGGCGGGGCGGCGATGTG
>JBFZAB010000016.1:0-4414 GCA_041309285.1 Candidatus Omnitrophota bacterium | reverse complement strand
TTTTAAAATTATTTGCAATCTGTATAAGAATACTTGACAAAAGCATGAAAGCGTGTTATAATTAATATGAAAGTGAAGGTTGATTACAGAGATTTAAAAATGGATTACATAGATAAAGAATTAGCGGAAATTAGCGCGTACCCTTGACAAAACCGTGAAACTGTGTTATAATTAGTATGGAAGATGAGCAAAGAAGAATTAGCGGTCTTAGCGGTGTAAGTGTAGAAATAATAATTTAATGTTCTTTGCGGTTACAAAGGAGGTGGGAGAGGAAAAAATATCTGAGTGAATCTGTGATTGCAAATTTTATATTCGCGCTCCGGAAGTTGTTCTGGAGTGTTTGAAATAAATAAAAATAAAATAGAAAAAGAAAAAGGAGGAGAAGATGAAAAAAGGAGCAATAGCGTTACTTGTGCTGGGGGTTATGTTACTTGTTACCGTTAAAGCAAATGCGGTATGGGAATGGGCAGTAGTTGGAAGTCAGGTTGGAACAGCAGTAACTAGCGGAGCTGGAGCAGTTGCAGGTGGAGCAGCCGCAACAGTTGATTGGGGCACTCTATTGAAAGATAATTTTACTAGTACATCAGGAGATCCGGATTTTCAAGCGTTATTGGATGACTTAAGTACTGGCGGTACTAAAGTGCTAGGGCTAATAAAGGCGCAAGTCCCTCAATTTTCCGTTACTGATCCTGCTAAGTTTGTAGCTGACCTTAATACCAAGGCTAATACTTTACCCGCAGCTGCAACCCAATTGAGTGATACAGATATTGCTAGTGCTGTTGAGGGTATTGATGCCGGACTCGGAACTATGGGAGCAAAAGCCGATGAGGCAAGTAGAGTAATTAAAGAGAAGCTTGCTGCAGTAGGCATAACTGGTTTATCTGATCAGGCTGTTATGGATATTATTAGCCAGGCATTAAGTAACGCCGGTGAAATTAGTGAAGATTTAATGGCTGAAATAGACAAGTAATTTTAAAGAGCCCTCTTAATAAGATAAGGGGGCTCTTTAATCGAGGAAAACAATACTCTTTTTAAAAGTTATTTCTAACTTAGGAGATTCAATATGCAGAAGTTAAAGAAAAAAATTAGTTTTGTCCTGTTATTTTCGTTTGTTTGGGGGCAATGTTATACCTCATTTGGACAAACTCCCTATGCTCCTGTATTTCTGCATATTGAACCCGGTTCTGTAACAGTGCCCCCTGAAGGTATTGAGCTTATCAGGGGAGAGGGAGATAACTTTACACTCAGGAAAGGCGGACAAGATATTTATTGGCAGAGGATTAATAAAGAATTGGACAGTGAAGGTATATTAAGAAGCTCATCTTATGCCTTGTTTATAAATGTCAGTTCAATACCTGATTACTTTACCGGTTATACCATGGATACGGCTAAAGGAGTCGCAGTTGATTTAGAAACACATCTATTAAAATTAATTAATTTTGCTGTAGAGAGAACCGACTTAGATTTTGATTTCGATTTTACCGCGCCTTATTTCTATTTATCCGAGATTACCGGATTAGAATATATAGAAACGCCTTCCTCGGTTTCTACGGAAGCCTTAACTACTCCTTTTCCCGATTTAGACATGGCGGAGATACAGAAAGTAGTTGCTTCGGACCAAGAGACCGATTTAAAGCTTGAAGAAATTCAAGGCCTTATGCTTGCTAACATCAAAAAAGCCAGACTGGTTCAGCGCATAGAAATAGGGGGCATTATTACAGAGCGTGTTACGATTATAGAAAATGGGAAAGTTTCCTCAAGTAGCGAAGTGATAACAGATAGCGATGGAATAGTATTTTCAAATACATATACCATAAATTATGGATCTGAAGATAGCGAGTTACCTATATCTGCGCAAGTTACGACAGTAATAAACGGCGAAACAATTACATTAACAACAGAATTTATTTATACTACATCCGCAGATGGCCAAAAGAATCCCGTAGGGTATATAACAAAATCGGCAGACAACCCTTTAGTATTTCACCTGAGCAAAATAGATGAGAGAGGATATTTGATAGATATGGTAACCGGTTCTGATGGAAGATTGTTGACTTATAGCCGTAGCGGAAAAATTCCCGGGGAGGAGGGTTGGGTTACCGATATAGAGATTGATGCGACAGGTGCGGCATCACTATCAAATCCGCAAAATTCCAATGTAGGCTGGTATTTTGACACTTTTGATTACAGTTCTGGTTTTCTCAGTGCCATCAGAAGGCAAAGAATATATGAAAGACCAGTTGTAACTCCGGATATGACCGAGGACGCGATAATTGGACAGTTACTTGTTTCACCCGTGTATACAGAGGAATTTTCCGGCAGAGAAACGCCTGCTGATATTGATTTAACGGGTTTTGGAATCGGGACACTAGATACAGGCCTAAGTTTTAATATGGACTTAAATCCTGTATCTTCCGGAAATACAATAACCAATATGAGCTTTGGAGACGGAAATACTTTTTCCCTGATGAAAAGGTATGCGTATTATGGCAAAAAATCCGCTTATAGATGGGCTGGCTATCAAGGCGCGGACCTGGTTATTAATGGTGACATTTTTCTTAGAATTGATGAACAGCTTGTGGGGGAGATAGGTAATCTCCTTACTACCTTCAAACAATCATTGCTAGGATATCTTGAAGCAGAATACCCCAGATATCCCGGAGGTATCGTTGAATGGCTTACCGACCCAGATCGCTCAGATGCTTTTTCCCCTACTATTAGAAGAGAGGATGAATGGATGAAGGATGCATATTTGGAAGGCCCTTCCCTTTATGAGTATATCAAGTTTAAATATGGCGAATACCTGGTGTCAATTTCGGGTGGTACAGATGGCGTGTTAAGGAATAAGGAAACAGCCCGGTCGGTAATGAGAACTTGTCTTGAGCTAGGAGAAGACTATAGCTGGCTCGAAAGTGAGGCGGATAAGTTTGTTGCCTTGGCTTTCGCCTATGGAGCCTATTTTTATAATGAAGCAGGAAAAGAGACAAAAGCGGAAATTATAGACAACACAATTACAAAATGGATTATTCCCTTAAATGGTGAGTTTTTGTTAAGTTTAAGTTCACCTTCTATACAAGGTGAAAAACTTCCCAGTAAGGGAGCAGTATGGCGTAAGCCGATTATAATTGAAAATACCTATACGCCTTTGTTTGATGCCGTAACTGGTGATTTTACTTACATAGCCAATTCCGAAAGTTATGAGGGGATTACAGCAAGAAGCTTTTTTGGAGATATAAAAGACAATCTCAATAATTATCCGGAGATTCAAAGCCAATATGAGGCCGTAAAAGATGAGCCGGCATTTTATTCCAGGCCACTTAATAATGTTTTGGCGGAGTTAGTTAATAATTATACCTGGTATAGTAAAAATGTGGTTCAGCCTACCGAAGACGACCCGGATTATCTGTTGAGAAACTTTGTTGAACTTGTCCTTAAACCTGTTTTAGATAGAGGAGAAGCCAGCGGTTGGGATTCAGTAAATATCCTTGAGGCAATAGCCTTTGCTTGCGGATACGAACAGGAACTCGTAGATGAAGGCGAAGATGGATTTAAGGCAATGTTTCCTTTGTTTGAATCTTATCTGCAACAATACGGCAATGAACTTTCAAACGTTCTTTCCCCGAACAAGAATCTTTCCTTAAGTTCCGACGATGTAATGTGGTATGACGTAGCCGGTGAGCTTGTAAATAGATTGGCCGCTATGTACTTTGGTACTTGGTTACTTAGCGGAGGAATTTATGAAATATTGCAATTAGGTGGAGGTGCAGCGCTGGAGGCAGCTTTGGCAAGCGGATCAGGCGTAAGAGGTTCACAAGTAGCATGGTGGTTGCTTAAAGGTACGGGGCGATATCTGTTGAGTGGTTCAGGTTTGGCTTCAGGGGTAAGAGGAGGGGAGAATGTAGCGGCTGCAGCAAGGAATAACAGTATTTTCAAAATATTAGCCGCTTCTTTAAAACAGGAACTTGGTACTACACTTACTGGATCAGGGACCGAAGGGGTTATGCATGGAGCAAATTTATTAAGACGCATGATTAGCACGGGGACTATGTTCGGTACTATTGGTATGGTAAGCACCTTGATACAGGGCGGAGGTTTTAATCCAGAACTTTTGGGAATTCAGTTTGCGGAAGGAGTATTATTCGGTGCGCTAAGAGGGTTATTTCTGCGTTTACCGCAACCTTTGGCCTATAAGATTCCCTTTTACCCCAAAGCCCTTGCCAAAAACCCTGGCTTAAGTAGTTTGTTGGGTTGGACTAGTAAGATGAGTATATATGAGGGCAGTTCACTAGAAAGTATGCTTACTTTATTAAAATCAAAACCGGTTCTGGACCAGCTACTTATGCAATTTCCTATAGCTATTTTAAGCAATTACGGTATTAGGCCTGTTCTATCTGCGGTATTGCCTACTGAAGAT
>JBFZAB010000015.1:0-13269 GCA_041309285.1 Candidatus Omnitrophota bacterium | reverse complement strand
TTTTCTATTCTCTTCGTAATTGTGATACTGCCTCTGAAATTTGCGTAACAATCCCAACTCTAGCCATTCTTTATAAGTATCTTTTGAATATTCATCACGAGCGGCCCCATATAATTTTATTCTTTTCTTGCATAATTTTTCTATTTCTGATTTTGCTTCCGAAGGAATTCTTTCTATCACTCTCTCTAAGCATGTTTTTAGTTTCAAACCACCTTCAGGCTGTCCTCTAAATATCCATTTACATTTTTTAGCTTTATTTTTTGAATCTAATTTTTTCTTTATAAATTTTAATTCTTCCTCTATTGATTTTAAAGTATTCCCTTCAGTATAAAGACTATTATCAGTGGGATGATCTTTGTAGAATTTACAGTTATCGTCCATTTAATCTCCTTTTAACAAAATAGGCAACTCCTTTTTACAGAGAGTTGCCCTTATAAATTCAACCTATTTAAACCCCCATAACCACTCCTTTGTGGTATTACATAGACATAATACTCCTCTATACAAAACTTAGTCAACCCGAAAAATTAGTAAATCTGATTTCGGAGATTAAATAAAAGATTACGGTGATATAAGAACCAACCAATTTTTCAAGCGAGCATAAGGAAGCACAGGAGCTATCTTATGAGGTGAGATTTCTCCGTAAGTAGCAATCTTGAGGTATCCCCTAGTTAGGGGATGGGGGTGCCCATAGGAGAAATCGAGCCGAATGCGACGAGAACCGCCAGCGAGCGAGAAAATAATTGGTTGGTAAAACGATTTTACATCATCTGATTTTTATCACATCTCCAGAGAGAACTTTTTCGATGAATCCAGAATCGCGGCGCACCAAGAGGCTTCCGTCGGAATCAAGGTCGATAGCCTCGCCTTCTATTGAGCGGTTTTGGGAGAGTATTTTTACGCGGTGGCCAAGAATTGAAGCCTGTGCCTTCCATTCCCTGGCAATAGGAGAAAAACCTTTATTCTGAAACAATATATAATAGCGCTCTATTTCGCGCAAGGTTTCTTTAAATAATTCAGTCCGCGAGACCTCTATGCCCTTTTCCTCCTTAATAGATGTTGCCTTAGGAGGTAGGTCATTTTTATTCGTATTTACATTTATTCCGATACCTATGACTACAAATTTAACCAGGTCCTGTTCCGCCTGCATCTCCGTAAGTATACCGCAGACTTTTCTGTCATCTATCAAAATGTCGTTGGGCCATTTAATTGAAGAGGTAAGTCCGGTAAATTTTCTTATTGCTGCCGCAACCGCTACTGCGGCAAGTATGGTCAGTTTCGGCGCCTCAACAGCAGATATCTGGGGACGCAGCAAAACCGAAAAATAAATTCCCTTTTGCCTGGGAGAAGACCAACTCCTCCCCATTCTTCCCCTCCCCTTTTTCTGAGTTTCCGCGCAGACAATGGTTCCTTCGGGGCGATTTTTTATCCCCAACTCATAACACATGTCCATAGTCGAGTCCAGGGTCTCAAAACAAAGAAGCTCTTTACCGATTATTTTAGTATTAAGCTTCCAGGATATTTCCTCTTTAAATAACCTGTCAGGTAGTACAACTAACCTATACCCCATGTGCGGCATCGCCTCAATACCGTAACCTTCCTTGCGAAGTTCCTCAATATGTTTCCAGACCGCAGCCCGGCTGACTCCTAAATGCTGGCTAATCTCCTCGCCGGAAAGATATCCTTCTTCTTTACGTAATAGATTTAAGATTTTATCTTGCATTCAACCTCTCTTCACAATATATGAAATCATTAATATCCAGGGTGGCTTGGTTTGATTTTGAGAAGGGCGTCTGTAAGTCCTGAGCGGGCACGGTACCCGAGCAAAGCGAGGGTGAGCGAAGGGCTGGAAGCGAGTGCGGTTGTGACTCGCCGGGGCACAACAAACGTCCCTGCAAAAAACAAACCAAGACAGGACCCATTCGCAAGTGATTACCTCCTATGACTTCCTTATTTTATCTAACTAAAGTCTTACCGGGATCTCGCAAAATTAATCACCAGCCGGTAATTTTGCTCTTACCCCGCTAAAGTCTTACCGGGATCTCGCAAAATTAATCACCAGCCGGTAATTTTGCTCGACATGCCTTGACACATATTCCACAGATAAATTGGTCGGTGTAACCTAATTTACGGAATTCTTTCAACTTTTCAAAGCAGGCAATATGATTAAAATCTTCTTGGGTTTCCTTAATTGCGCCTGCCGGACAAGCCAAAATACAAGAACGACACTTGCCGCAATTTGCTTTCAGCGGCTTATTCGCTTTAACTGGCATATCGGTTAAAATGGTAACCAGGCGAATCTGACTGCCGAATTTTGGAGTTACAACTAAATTGTTTCTGCCTAACCAGCCGAGTCCGGCGAGTTGGGCAATTATTTTATGCGAGAGATGGGCGCTTTGTTTTTCCCAATCAACAATCTGCGAGGCAGGGATAGGTAACGCCTGATATCCTTTTCCTTGAATAAACTGCATAACTTTTAAGGCAAGGGAATCTAAAAAATGGTTTACTACGCGGTAGTGATGAAAGTAAAGTTTTGTGGGATGATTTTCGATCTCGTCCAGGATTTTTCCCGAAAGCCGGACGCCTAAAGAAATGGCAAAATCCAGATCTTTTAATACTTTTTGAGAAAAAATAAATTCTTCTTTTATCTTACTAATATCAGCTACACCAAATAAATCCGCCCCCAACTCTCGGCAGGTTTTATTAAGCAGCGAATAATTTTTATCTTTCTTCTGTAACCTTCTACAACCTTTATTAACTTTACTTAACATTATTTAACCTTTTCTTAAGACACACCATCATAATCGCTATTGCCGCAGGGGTAATACCGGAAATCCGCGATGCCTGTCCGAGGTTCAAGGGCCTGAATTTAGTGAGCTTCTCTTTTATTTCCCGGGATAAACTTGATATCTTTGCGTAGTTAAATCCTTCAGGTATCTTTATTCTTTCTATTTTTCGCATGCGCAGGACTTCTCTCTCCTGTCGCCTGATATAACCGGAGTATTTAGTCTCGATTTCAACCTGCTCCGCCACATCTTTCGGTAATTTACTCTTTCCCTGCGATATCAGCATAAGTTTATCATAATCTATTTCGGGGCGCTTCAACAATTCCTCAAGCGTTACGGATTTATTTAACGCAGTGATATGCCATTTTTTAAAAAGGCGGTTAATTTCTTTCGTCGGCCGGATTTTTATCTTACTAATTCTTTTCAATTCTTTTTGAATCAATTCTTTCTTGATTTTAAATTTGGAAAATTCCTTTTTGGTAACCAACCCGAATTTGTAACCAAATTCTCTCAATCTTAAATCCGCATTGTCTTCTCTTAAAACCAGGCGGTATTCACAGCGCGAGGTAAACATCCGGTAAGGCTCGTTTGTCCCCTTGGTTACCAGGTCATCGATTAACACTCCCGTATACGCCTGGTCACGCCCGAGAATAAACGGCTCTTTATTCTTAATCTTTAGGCTTGCATTTATTCCGGCAATTAACCCTTGAGCTGCTGCTTCTTCGTAACCGGTAGTACCGTTAATTTGCCCGGCAAGAAACAAATTCCGGACTAATTTTGTCTCCAGCGTCGGATAAAGCTGGGTGGGACAAATCATGTCGTGTTCGATACCATAACCGGGACGGGTAATCTCGGCGCGCTCCAACCCCTCAATAGAGCGAATCATTTTTATCTGTATATCTACGGGTAGGCTGGTCGACAATCCGTTGGGATAATACTCGTTTGTCTCTCTCCCTTCCGGTTCAAGAAATATCTGGTGTCTCTCTCTTTCCGGAAATTTAACTACCTTATCCTCTATAGAAGGGCAATATCTAACCCCTGTTGCCTTGATCATCCCGGTATATAGAGGAGAATGCTTGAGACCCGAGCGAATAATCCGGTGAGTCTTTGGGTTAGTATAAGTAAGATAACAGAAAAGCTGTTTCTGTAATATTTCTTGAGTGGAAAAGGAAAAAGGCCGCGCAGGATTATCTCCGCGCTGTGTCTTTAATTTTTTAAAATTTATTGTCCTTCCGTCAAGACGCGCACAGGTTCCGGTTTTAAAACGTTCAATTTTAAAACCTATCCCCCTCAAATCACGCGAAAGGCCGAGGGAAGGATTCTCGCCGAGTCTCCCTGCGAGATAATGCATAAGACCGACGTGAATCAGGCCGTTTAAAAATGTCCCAGGGGCTAATATTACGGACTTTGAAAAAAATTTTTCTCCGGTAGAAATTTCTACACCGTAAACTGCATGTTTTTTAACCAAGAGACTGTCTACGGTTACCTGCCTCAAGAATAAATTATCCTGGTGTTCTAAAACTTTCTTCATATAGGTGCGATAAAGAGATCTATCCACCTGCGCGCGAGAGGACCTTACCGCCGGACCCTTGGAGGCGTTGAGTATCCGGAATTGAATTCCGCAGGCGTCTGTTGCGCGGGCCATTTCTCCGCCCAGGGCATCTATTTCTTTGACTAACTGCCCTTTTGCCAAGCCGCCGATTGCCGGGTTACAGGACATCTGTCCGATATTATCTAAATTCATGGTTAAAAGCAGGGTACTTACACCCATGCGGCTTGAAGCCAAAGCTGCCTCAATGCCGGCGTGGCCTGCCCCGATAACAATTACGCCAAATTTATCCATTTAACCCTTTACTCATCTAAATTAATGCTCCCAAAATTTGTGATTATGCTAAAAGAAGAAAAACCCGCAGAATTATTTTGCGGGCAGTTTGCTGATATTAATTTATTTGGGAGCTATTTGGCCCTCATCTCATGGGTAAGAATTATCGCCTCGGCTACTTCGCGCATCGAACGGCGGTTATCCATGGCATATTTCTGTATCCTGCGAAAGGCCTCATCTTCACTAAGATTTTCCTCTTTCATCAGGATTCCCTTTGCCCGCTCAGTAAATTTACGCGTCTCAAGCTCCTCTTTTATGACTTTAGTTTCAACCAGGAGCCGTCCATTTTCGATAACAATGGCTGCCTGATTTGCCACAGTGGTCAGGACTCCTATTTCTGTCTTATTAAACTTATAGAGACAAGAGGTATAGCTGTTTATTACTCCTATCGTTTTCCCTTTAACCTTCATCGGCACACTAAGCAGAGAACATAGGCCTTCCTTCTCAGCCATTTTGCGATTTATATAATTTGGATCTTTTCTGACGTCTAAAACCGCAATGGGATGACCGTTCTTGGCAACCCTGCCCGCAATACCCTCATTTAATCTAACGTTGGGTTTTTTGTTATATTCATCCGAAATAGACTGGGTCGCCCTGATGACAAGTTCATTTTTTTCTTCATCAAGGAGCATAAGCGAACAAATCTTCGAACCCATAACCTTGGCAGTAACGGTAACTATTAATTTTAAGATATCCTCTATATATAAATCCGAAGTAATTGCCTGACTTATTTTAGTCAAGGCCTCAAGCTGTTTGATATATGGTAACGATTTCTTTTTTTTCATTTTGTTATTATCAGGTTACAAAATCTAAGCGCAACAGGCGAAATAACGATTTTACAGGGCAACTATAGAAATCCCCGACTTATTTGCTTCTTCTATTGCTTTATCCTGTTCGATAAAAAGAGTTTTCTTAGCTTCAATTGCCAGAACACTGGCCTTCATTTTTTTCATCGTTTTAATAGTGGAAAGCCCCACTACCGCTAAATCAAAACGCATATCCTGCTCGGGACGAGACACTTTTACCACAACACATGCCTCTCCTCCCAGGCGCGCTCCTCTTTTTATAGTTTCATCCGTTCCGTCAATTCCTTCAAGGGCAAGAACTACTTTATTTTTTATAACCACGGTCATTCCAACATCAAGCCTTGCTATCTCTTTGGCAACGTCCCATCCGAATTTAATATCTTCCCATTCAAAATGACTAGGCGCGCGCTGCGTAAGCGAGCCCTTATCGGGAAGACGGTCATTAAGAAAAGTTGCCGCGTTCATAAGCTCAATACCTTCCTCTTTCAATTTATGAGCAAAGGCGGTAAGTATCGACATATCTTTATTGTCCTTAACTGAACCTAATACCTCAGATATATTCTTATCGAGATATATATCTTTTCTAAAAATCAGCTCTTTAGTAATTCCGCCTGCCATGATCACCTTGCTTATACCCGCATCTTTGAATACGGATACAAGCCTGCCTAATTCCCCCACTTCAATCCAGTGCATCTTGAATACTTTTTCTTCTATATCGGGTAAGGTTTCACCTTTTATTCCTACGCTGATGACAGAGAATCCCTGTCTGGAGGCTTCTTCAGCAAGAATCAGAGGATAGCGCGACTTTCCGGCAATTAATCCGATTTTTTTCATTTTTAATGAGTACGCGGCTTATGGAGCGCACGACATAAGTCGCTGTGCGAATTAAACCCAGCCCTAATTTTGACTTTTCAGGGATTCTCTGAGTCGTTTCTTAAGGCAGGTTCTGGTTTGACCATAATACTTCAGCTTTCTTTCCCTTTCTCTTGCATCCAGTTCTGACAAAGATGCTTCGTAGTAAACTAAAATCCACTCACCCTTTTTGTTATGTTCATCAAACCGCCGTTTTAAATTATTTGTATACCCATAATATAGTTCCTGAGTTCTTTTATTCCTTAATAGGTATACATAAAACATATCAAAATTGTGGCTGGGTGAAATTCAGCCATAAGACTTACGTTCGCTCATTTCATTCGCTTCATAAGTCTTGGCTTCATTTTACCGGCAGATTCCCCGTTTGGAATTACTGACGAAGTTTATCAGATGTTTTATTTCCGGAGAAGGAGGAAGGCGTTTCTTTATTTCTTTGAGGGCAAAGGAAACGGGTAGTCCGGACTGTAAAAGAATCTTGAACGCCGCTTTAAGGTTTTTTCTGGTTTTCTCTTCTAATCCCGCCCGTTTAAGCCCGATTATATTCAGTCCGTAGAACTTCGCGGGACGGCCGTCACAGGTAGAATAAGGAGGGATATCCTGAATTATCTTGGAAAAACCGCCTATAATGGAAAGGGTTCCCACGCGGACAAACTGGTGTATTCCCGTAAGACCTCCAAGTATTGCCTTGTCTTCTATGGTTACATATCCCGCCAGGGTTCCTCCGTTTGCAATCACAATTCCGTTTCCGATACGGCAATCATGGGCTATATGGGAATAAGCCATAATCAAATTATCGTTTCCTATTGTCGTCTTTCCCGTCGCTTTGGTCCCTAAATTTATTGTAACAAATTCCCGAATGATATTATTATTTCCTATATCGAGATATGTTTTCTCCCCTTTAAATTTTAAATCCTGCGGCGCACTGCCTATAACTGCTCCCGTAAATATACGGCAGTTTTTACCTATTTTTGTATTTCCTTCGATAACGCAATTGGCCCCGATGACGGTACCTTTGTCTATACAAACCCCGGCACCGATAATACTGAAAGGACCCACAACTACATTATCAAATAATTTTGCCTTAGAATCAACTATTGCCGAAGGATGAATTTTAGCCATATTTAGAATATTTTTGAGAAAACCGATTACAAAAGTACCTGCCGTAATGGCAAAAAGCAGCTCTTGCTTTTTGTATCATCAGGAATCTACGAGGGAAAACATCAGATCGGCCTCCGCAACGGGTTTTGAATCTACAAATGCCGTGGTATGAACCTGGCCTGTCCTGGATTTAAGCCTGATTACTTCCACCTCCAGACGTAACTGATCGCCGGGAAGAACGGTGCGCCTGAATTTTACGTTGTCAATACTCATAAAGTAGGCAATCTTACCTTGATTTTCTTTCTTGGAAAGCATCAACACTCCCGCTACCTGTGCCATAGCTTCAACTATTAAAACACCCGGCATAACGGGACGTCCCGGAAAATGTCCGGTAAAGAAATAATCATTTATGGAAACATTTTTTATGCCTACCGCGCGCCTGTCTTCTTCTATCTCCAGAATTTTATCTACGAAAAGAAAAGGATACCGGTGCGGAAGTATTTTTTGTATATCGCCTATATCGAGAGGCAACTGCCCAACATCGACTCCGGAAACAATAGATTTTATGCCTCCCTCCTGATAACGCATCCTCTGGGCATTGATTTTATCTATGAGTTTTATATTAAGCGGATGTCCGCTTTTTATGGCAATTACATGTCCCTTTAACTGGCACCCCAGAACATATAGGTCCCCCAGGAGATCTAAAATTTTGTGTCTGGCAAATTCGTCTTCAAATCTCAACTTGTTTTTTAATACTCCTTTGTCTCCGACAACAATTGTATTTTCATAGTCAGCTCCACGGCCTAGTCCATGCTCCCTCAACACCTGCACCTCTTCTTCAAGACAAAAGGTTCTTGCGGAAGCTATTTCTTTTACAAAATTATCGCGATTGATGACAAAAGAAAGATGCTGGGCTTTTAGGTATGGATGGTCATAAACAAGAGTGTAGGATATTTTAAATTCCTGGCTTGGTAAAATAACAAGGCTTGTATCTCCATCAGCAATCCATATTGGTTCCTTTATCTGGTATTCCTTGCGTGAGGTACCATCCTGCTCCTGTAAACCGACTTTCTCCAGCGCCTCTAAAAAAGGCAGGGCGCTTCCGTCAAGCCCGGGAATTTCGGCACCGTCTATTTCAATCATAATGTTATCGATACCTAAAACCGAAAGCGATGCCATTACGTGTTCTATGGTATGAATCTGCGCATTACCGGCTCCTACGGAAGTGCGGCGCGGACTTTGGGCAACACCTATAATGCTGTCCGGATTTACATTTATTATTGGTTTACCGGGAAGATCTACGCGCTGAAAATTTATTCCGGTATTGGCAAGGGAAGGTTTAAATTTTATAGACGCCTTTTCTCCCGTATGCAAGCCAAACCCGTCTAATTCAACTACGTTCTTTATTGTTTTTTGTTGTTCCAACTTCTTCCTCCTTGAAAACCGCTTTAGTCAGCGCATCTATTTTTCCCCTAATTTCGCTTACCGCCTCAAATAACTTCGGCAATCTCTGGATGCAGGCATTTATTCTTTTAGCAACAAGATGCGGTTTGGCTGGATATCCGGATACACAAGAATTGGAAGGGATATTTTTAGTTACCCCGGCCTTGGCCGCAACCACGGAATTATCGCCTATGCTTATATGTCCTACGATACCCGATTGTCCGGCAAGCGTTACTCCTTTCCCTATTGACGTACTTCCCGAAATACCTGTCTGCGCCACAATAATCGAATTTTCCCCGATTTCTACGTTATGGGCAATTTGGACTAAATTATCGATTTTTGTACCTTTGCTTATTAAGGTACGGCCGAAACGTGCCCGGTCAATGGTTACATTCGAACCAATCTCCACATCATCTTCAATAATCACGGTTCCTATCTGGGGAATTTTATGGTGCATACCCTTTACGGTTGCAAATCCGAATCCGTCACTGCCAATAACAGTCCCACTATGGATAATAACGCGGTTGCCTATGGTTACCTTTTCCCGTATTGAGACGTGGGAAGAAATCAGGCTGCCCGAACCTATTTTTGTACTGTGTCCTACATATACAAGGGGATAAATTATTGTATCATCCCCTATACTTACATTATCTTCAATCACGGAATAGGCATGTACTGCCACATTCTTGCCAAGAGTAACATTTTTTCCCACAATAGCCGTGGAATGTATCCCTTTGGGATAATATACTTCGTCAGGGGAAAGCAGCTCAACCATTTTGGCAAATGCCAAAGAAGGATTCTCTGTTTTTATTATAGGCTTAGAGGCTTCTTTTATGTCACGAGAAGTAATTATGGCAGAGGCGCGGGTCTGCTTCATTAAGGAAACATATCTTGAGTTGGCAACAAAAGTTATATCCCCGTCATTTGCCTCTTTAATACCACAAACGCCGGTAATCACAACATCGGGATTCCCGACTATCTCGCCGCCAACTATCTCGGCAATTTCTTTTAATGTCTTTTTCATTGCGATTCTATTTACGGCTTGGATTTCTTCTGATAGCGACTATTGAGCATACTTATAATGTTCTCGGTAAGCTCTTTCGTTTTATCCTTATAAAGCAAAACACGTTCATTAAAAATAAAAATGTATCCTTCTTTCTTTCCAAATTCTTGAATTACTCCATCTATCTCTTTAAGTATTTCTTTTACTATATTATCTCGTTCTTTGCCTAAATCTTCTCTCGCGGCGCGATCATACTCTTGCAGTGCTTTAAGTTTGTCCTCAAGCAATTTTTGCTTTTCCGGCTTAACCTTTTCCGCGGCAAGGTCAAGCTCTTCTTTAAGTTTTTTAATTTCATTTACCATCTTTGTACGCTGGGCCTCTTTATCAAGGCCTTTCTTTTCCAATGCGGCATCTGCCTCTTTGGTCCGGGTGTATTCGTCGAAGGTACGCGAAACATCTATGTATCCTATCTTAAGCTCCTGGGCAAAAGAATATGCAGTCAGACCCAATACAAACAATACAATCAAACCCGCAAGTACTTTCTTCATCTTATTCTCCTTCCTAATTGAGGTTGTTTAGTGCGTAGCTAAAAAATTAAATCCGCCATCTTGCGGTGGCGGCTAATCATTACAATATACCCTTGGTATTATTTCAGATTAAAAGCGCTGGCCCATGCTAAAATGAAACCTGCCGGCCTTTTTTTCTCCGGGATCCGGATCCAATCCGTATCCAAAATCAAGCCTTATGGGACCTATGGGCGTATTTATGCGTACGCCCGTACCAACGGAAGACTTAAAAGTTCCAGAGGCAAAATCGGATGCCTGTGACCAGACATTACCGGTATCATAAAAGACCGCTCC
The DNA here is from genome assembly GCA_041309285.1 of Candidatus Omnitrophota bacterium. Lineage (GTDB taxonomy): Bacteria > Omnitrophota > Gorgyraeia > DTHP01 > DTHP01 > JBFZAB01. Next base: position 2,518 of record JBFZAB010000015.1, on the reverse strand, counting down.
TTTTATGTTTTCCACTATCGGGAAAGAATATTCCACGGTTCCCAATAACATGGCCTCGCCGCCTATAGGGTCATCCGTATTTGCATCTTTAGGGCCAACTCGTCTTTCTTTATAACCCCTGATTGTGTTGGCACCACCGGCATAAAATCTTTCGTATATGGGAACGGAAGACGAATCACCATAATCTCCTGCTATTCCCCCTCTCAATCTTAACTCCAAGACTAACTTTTCGAAATGAGTAAAAAACCAGTTAGTTGCAACTATATAACGGGCAAAATCCTTATCCCCCCCGAACGGACCACCGGCACATTCAACAGAACCGGATATGACATAACCTTCCTTGGGTTCAAAGACATTATCCCGGGTATCCTGGGTAAGCTTAAAGAGAAGGCTTGATATTGTATTGTCTCCCTCTTCACTCCTAAGGTCATCGGAAACGTTGGAAACTATATTGGAAATTTTAATCTTGTCCATGCGATAAACAAGGTCTCCGCGTGTATAATCGGTAAATTCTTTTCCTACGCGCAGATCTCCCCCCTGACGGTCTTCATCATAGGCATAGCCTATATCGTGTTCCCTCTCGCGAGTCCTCTGATACAGATCAAAACCGAAAGAATAGGGATATCCGAATATCCAAGGTTCGGTAAAGCTCAATTCAAAATCCTGGCGTACCGTACCTATTTGGGTACGAAGTCTCAAGCTCTGACCCGCTCCGGTAAAATAAGGGAAATTGAATATATCAAAATTCCTCTGGACTACTTCCACAAAACCCACAAACTGATCCACGGAACTGTATCCTGCTCCGAAACTAAACTCTCCCGTCTTCGTTTCCTTAACGGAAACGACGAGGTTTTTCTTATCCGGTGTTGTCCCCGGCTCAATATCAAAATTTATTTCTTCAAAATAACCCAGGTTGTTTAACCTTCCCTTACTTCTCTTTAGCTTCCTGCCATCAAATTTATCGCCCGGGAAAAGCCTTAATTCGCGCCTTATGACCAGGTCTTTGGTTTTTACGTTGCCACGGACATCGATTTTTTCAACATAGGCAATCTCATTCTCGATTATTTTATACTCAATACCAATCTTATCCGTATTCTCGACTATCTGGGTTCTTACTTCCACCTCGACGCTGATATAACCTTTATCAAAATATAGGCTCTGTATATTGGAAATATCCTGGCGAAGCCCTTCCTGACTGAATGGCTTGTATCTGGTCATCCTCAGCTTTCTCTTTATTTCTTCATTTTTATAGACCGTATTCCCGGAGAAATTTATATCTCCTACAAGATATTTTTTGCCTTCGTCAATTTTAAATCTTACATACATCCATCTTCCCCTCTTGTCGGACTCAATGGACGTCGAAATGGTTATATCCATGTAGCCTGAATTCTGATAAAACACTTTAAGGCGTTCCACGTCTTCTTCCAAAACTTCCGGTTTGAAAACCCCCGATCTGAAAATCCCCGTTGATTTAGTTTTAACAAGCCTGAGAAGCTTGGCTCTGGAATATGCCCTGTTACCTTCGGTATAAACCCTTCTGATCCGGACGCGAAATTCTTCTTTTATTAAAAACTTAACCTTGGCATAATTAGTGGCGGGGTCTACGTCCACTTTATCTTCTATCCCAACTTGATTATATCCCCTATCTTTGTACATCCTGGCAATCTCGCTTATATCCTGCTTTATCTGGCGCGGATCAAGAAAATCATTCGCCTTGGAACTTATGCTTTTAGCCAGTTTTTCACTTCTGAATATACGATTGCCCTCGAAGCTTACGCTCTCAATTATCGGCCTTTCTTTAACGTTAAAAATAACCGTCATTCCTTCCGGGGTTTCGCGTAAATCAATTTTTATATCCATAAAATACCCGGTCGCATACAGCCTTTTTAAGTCTTCATCCAGCTGTTGTTGTGAAAAAGCCTGGCCCGCGCGGGTCTGAATTTTAGAAAGCACTGTGGCCGAACTTACGGTCAGATTGCCCGTTACCTGGAGGGAAGTAATAGCCTTGGGAGAGGAACTAATCTCCTGAGAAAAACAAGAAGACAAAATTCCTAAACCGATGAGAAAAAATATAAACAGGGAAATTATGGCTTTTTTCATCTTCGAAATTTTAGACAGTGTAACAAAAACGTGGTTGGTTGTCAATACATTTGTACGCCCTTGACTGCAATAAATCTTCGGGATCTTGCCGCCAAATGTGTCAACTTTAAGCTTCTTCCTCGGCCAAATTCTCAAACCTTGCATACTCGTTTATAAAGGCAAGTTTGAGAGTTCCAACAGGCCCGTTTCTTTGTTTGGCGATATTTATCTCGGCAATACCCCGGTTTTCTTCGCTGGGATTATAATACTCTTCCCTTAAAAGCAAAACTACCACGTCGGCATCCTGCTCAATTGCCCCCGATTCCCTCAGGTCTGAAAGTTGCGGGCGATGGCCGATTCTTGCCTCTACCGCCCGGGAAAGCTGGCTTACCGCAATAACGGGAACATTTAGCTCACGCGCTAGAGCCTTTAGAGAGCG
>JBFZAB010000014.1:0-5342 GCA_041309285.1 Candidatus Omnitrophota bacterium | reverse complement strand
AACATACTCAAATGGGAACCTCTTTTGGCATCATCATGCTTGCCCTTGTAGATAACAGGCCGCGCGTCCTGAACCTAAAGCAGATAATTGAAGAATATATTAAACACCGTAAAAATATAATTACGAGACGCACAACCTTTGAATTAAATAAGGCCAAGAAGCGCGCCCATATACTTGAGGGATTAAAAATTGCCCTGGCTAACCTGGACAAAGTAATTAAAACCATAAGGCAGTCCAAATCTGTTCCCGAGGCCAAAGACGCCTTAATGTCAAATTTTAAGCTGAGCGCGGAGCAGGCCCAGGCAATACTTGAAATGCAGCTTCAGAGGTTGACGGCATTGGAACGCGATAAAATCGATCAGGAATACCTTGGATTAATCAAAAATATTGAGTTATACGAATCCATATTGAAAAGCGAGAAAAAAGTTTTAGAGATAATCAAAGAAGAAGTCCTTGCCCTCAAGAAAAAATACGGGGACGAACGCTTGACTGAAATAGTGGCACAGGCAGAGGAATTTGTTGTTGAGGATTTAATTGCCGAAGAGGACGTAGTCATTACTATCAGTCACGGCGGTTATGTCAAGAGGCTTCCCGTAAGCGCTTACCGTCGCCAGCGCCGCGGAGGAAGAGGGGTAACAGGTGCCGAGGTAAAAGAAGAGGATTTTATTGAGCACCTCTTTATTGCCTCAACCCATGACTATATGTTGTTTTTTACCAATATCGGAAAAGTCCACTGGGTAAAGGTCTATGACATTCCTCAGGCAGGGAAAGTTGCTAAGGGTAAGGCAATTGTGAATTTACTTGAACTGGAACAAAACGAAAAAATAAGCGCTTTTGTTCCGGTACGGGAGTTTAAGCCAGAGCACTACTTGATTATGGCCACAAAAGACGGAGTGATTAAAAAAACTTCCCTTGAGGCATTCAGCCATCCGCGCAAGGGGGGAATTATTGGAATTACTCTCGAAAAAGATGATGAGCTTATCGGCGTTGAGATGACCGATGGAACCAGAGAGATATTTCTGGCCACCCGGGAAGGAAAGGCTATTCGTTTTTCCGAAGAACAGGTGAGGGATATGGGAAGGGGAGCTAAGGGCGTACACGGAATACGCCTTGGCAAGAAAGATAAAGTCATTGCCATGCAGGTAGTTAAAAAAGACGCGACTCTGCTTACCGTGGCTTCTCTCGGTTTCGGCAAGCGCACGCCGGTTGAGGAATATCGTTTACAATCCCGGGGAGGTAAAGGGATCATTAATATAAAAGTGACTGCCAAAAACGGAGAGGTAGTTGGATTAAAAACCGTATCAGATAAAGACGAATTGATGATCATCAGCGAAGCGGGTATGATTGTGCGCTGTGCGATTAAGGATATCCGCGAAACCGGTCGCGCGGTTCAGGGCGTGCGACTTATCCGTCTTGACACAAAAGATAAAGTTTCTTGCGTCGCCCACATCGTGGTTGAGGAAGAAGTAGAAATAGGCGACGAAGAGGAAGAGAAATAAATATTTGATTTTTTATTTCTAATAGTTAATATTTATCCGACCCCGTTGCTAGATTTTGTTCAGGACACCCCGCTGTTTAAGCGGGGCGACACGGGTTTTCCCGAAAAATAAATTATGTAAGCGTTTCCTTGGGGAAGTACAATGTACTATGTTTACATAATAAGAAGTTTAAAGGACAAAAAGCACTATATAGGTCATACAAACAATTTAGTAAAAAGATTGCAGGAACATAATAGAGGTAAGTCAGCATCTGTGAGATATAGAGGACCGTTTGAACTAATTTATAAGGAAGAAGCTGAAACGAAAATAGAGGCTGTCCGCAGAGAAAAGAAACTTAAAAGCTATAAGGGCGGAGCGGCTTTCAAGAAGCTACTAAAAGAGTGTTCGACCCCGTCGTCTAGCCTGGTCTAGGACAAGGGCTTTTCAAGCCCTCGACACGGGTTCAAATCCCGTCGGGGTCGCTAAATCTGGTCTGTGACACCCCGCTGTTTAAGCGGGGCGACACGGGTTCTGCCGACGCTTGATCGAATTTGGTCGGCATCCCGACTTAGCCAGAGGCGAACGTCGGGAAAATCCCGTCGGGGTCGCTAAAATTTTACAAATTAACCGCATAATTTATTCACCCTCCAATCTTAGCCGGTAATTTAAGCAGAATTAATAAATATTTTCCTCGAAGGAATAATTTTTCCCGAATGAAATATATAAGTGTCCGAGAAGCAAGAAAGCTCGATAAATTTGCTCAAGGCAAACTCGGGATTTCCGGGCTTGTTCTTATGGAAAATGCCGGGCGCGAGGCGGCAGAGATTGCCTGCCGCATGCTTTCTGCGAAAAGAAAATATGTTGTATTCCTGTGCGGAAAAGGAAATAATGCCGGCGATGGATTTGTCTGTGCCAGGCATCTGATCATAAAAAAAATTCCTTTGTCTGTTTTTATGGTTGAGGACCCTTCGGTTTTAAAAGGCGATGCCCTGGCAAATTACCTGATTCTTAAAAAAATGAATGTAAAAATATATTGTTTAAAAAGCGATACCTCCCGGGGTTTACTTAGAAGAAAATTAAAAAATGCAAGTCTGATAGTTGATTGCCTATTCGGTATCGGCCTTTCCGGCGAGGTTAGGGAACCGTATAAAGAAATAATCAAACTGGTAAATTTCGCAGTAAGACCCGTCCTTTCTCTAGACGTTCCTTCCGGCCTTGATGCCGACTCAGGCAGGTCGCTTGGTGCCTGTATTAAAGCCACAAAAACTGTAACCTTTGTTTTGCCTAAGAAAGGTTTTATTAAAAATGAGGGCCCGCTCCATACGGGAAAAATTGTTGTAAAAAATATTTCGGTTCCAAAAAAATTATCCCTCGGGTAGTTTACATAAAATCATAGACTCCTCAGGTATTAGGTAGTAGAATAGTACCCCGATAGAAGACAATTATGGAAAAAACAAATAAAGAAATAATACTGGAAGTCAAAGATCTGGAAGTAAAAGTCGGAGACAAAGCCGTAGTTAAAAAGGTCAGCCTTACGATATGTCGTGGCGATGTGATGGTCCTTCTTGGCCAGAACGGTTCCGGGAAAACCTCGCTGCTTTTGGCGGTTATGGGATTTCCTTCCTATGAGGTTACCGGAGGAGACATTCTTTTTAAGGGAAAAAGTATCCTTGGGCTTTCCATTGACCAAAGGGCGAAAATGGGAATAGGGATGCTCTTTCAGCGCCCGCCTACGGTGCGGGGGGTAAAGTTACGAGACATCGTTAATATGGCATCAAATAAAAAAGAATTTAATTTGGATAAAACTGCCCAGGATCTTTCCATGACCGAATTCCTAGACCGCGATCTAAATCTGGGATTTTCGGGGGGAGAGATGAAACGCTCGGAATTATTACAGGTAATTGCCCAGGAACCGGAGCTCGTTCTTTTGGATGAACCCGAGTCGGGCGTGGATCTGGAAAATGTTACCTCGATGGGTAAAATAATCAACGAATTTTTAAAATCAAAAGGACGCGCGGGGCTTATTGTTACCCACACAGGCTATATACTCGATTATGTCGATGCAGACATGGGCTGTGTTTTTTCCGAGAACCGCGTTCACTGTACAAAAGACCCTAAAAAAATTATTCAGGATATAAGAAAATACGGATATGAAAAATGCCTGACCTGCAAAGGATAAAATCAAGTCTGGATGAAAAGGCAGCCCTGGCTATAAACAAGAAGGCTGCTTTTGGCGAGGATATCGACCTAACTAAATTTGATAGAGAGCCGCAAGACGCCGAATATCCCAAGACACTCGCTTCCTTTGGCGAAAAAGAGGCTGCTATTGTGTTAGAAGCGGGAGTAGATCTCAAAGAAACAAGCCGCATGGGTACATATTTCCAGATGGATCACAACGTGATACATGCCGCAAGTAAACAAAAAGGCCTTGAGGTAATGAGCACAACCGAGGCGCTTAAAAAATACGACTGGCTCTGGGAATACTACTGGAAGGCAGTGGCTGTAGATACCGACAAATACACCGCCTACGCCCAGCTTAATCCTTTTCACGGATATTTTATCCGAGCGCTGCCTGGGGTAAAAGCAACATTTCCTTTACAGGCCTGCCTTTTCTTAAAATCAAAAAATCTCGTTCAGAGTGTACATAACATTATTATAGCCGAAGAGGGTTCAGAGCTTCAAATTATTACCGGATGCACTACCGAGGCCTATGGGGGACGAGGTATGCACGTAGGCATTTCGGAATTTTTTGTAAAAAAGAAAGCTAAAGTTACCTTTACTATGGTTCATAATTGGAACGAAAATGTTGCCGTGCGTCCTAGGACCGGAACGATTATCGAAGAAGACGGTATATTCCTTTCAAATTATATCTGTCTGCGCAAGGCAAACAACATCCAGATGTATCCTAAGGCTACGCTCATAGGTAAAAATTCTTTTGCGCGCTACAATTCCATACTCTATGCCCACCCCGGCTCACATCTCGATGTGGGTTCAAAAGTAATTTTATCCGCTCCCGGCTCAAGGGCGGAAATAATTGCCCGCGCCATCTCTCACGACGGGGAAATTATTGCACGAGGTAACTTGAGAGGAGAAACTCAGCCTATTCATGCCCACCTGGAATGCCGCGGACTGCTTATCGGAGACAAAGGTAAAATTTATGCTATCCCCGAACTTGAAGGCTGCTGCGAGGGTGTGGATATGTCGCACGAAGCAGCGGTAGGAAAGATTGCAAAGGAAGAAATAGAGTACCTTATGGCCCGCGGGCTTAGTTCAGGCGAAGCCCAGGCGGTGATAATAAGAGGATTTCTGGATGTCTCTGTTATGGGCCTTCCCCTAGTATTAAAGAAAGAAATCGATAAAGCCATCGGGGCCTGCGAAAAAGACATGATGTAGTAACCAAATTTTGTCTATTTGTATGTTTCTTAGATGCTTAGACAAAATTTCCCGTAGGGTCAGCCGAATAAATTCTTTCAGAATTTATGAGAGCATGCTGAGGTATCCAAAAATTGGGCATGTTTTATTATGGCCATTTTATATAAAATTTATTACCTATGCAGCACAATTAGTATAAATTTCTAATGCAATTTTTGGGCCCATGAAAATTATAAACGATAAAATTATTCTTAAGACCCGCGGAGCGAATGATCTTATAGATATAACCGCAAAAATCTCTGGTCTTCTTGAGAAGTCTAAGTTTAAAAGAGGAAGCTTGACCGTTTTTGTAGTTGGTTCAACCGCCGCTATAACCACATTTGAATACGAATCCACTCATTATTTGAAGTGTTATTGAATATTACTTTTGTAGGTATTAACTCGCTATTCTCATTTATATTTAAGAATAGATTTTCAATAGTATCTTTGAAT
>JBFZAB010000013.1:0-3012 GCA_041309285.1 Candidatus Omnitrophota bacterium | reverse complement strand
TATTGGGAGAAATTAGGGGAATCTCAGAAGGAATCCTTGGGTGGTGAGCTAAAAATATACGCCCGAGATTTTAATTGTAGCAGCGAAATTCCTTTTGTGGAAAGCCTGGTTTTAAATCAGGCTTTTTCGGTATTGGGCTCGGGAAAAATCCTTGAGGCAATACGATATCTGAATGACGCCGTAAAAATAAATCCCAGCAATCAGTATGCGGAATCGGTTTTGAGAAGAATAGAGGAAGGTATTGTAAAGGTCGGAGTTCAGAAATTTAGCTATTTGCTTCGGAAGAAAATATCCGTAATTAATCAAGACTTAACCAAGCCCTCTTTAAAATATGCCCTTGCCACGGCCGTAATTTTATTTATGCTGGTAGCCTGGCGAGGCAATTTTATTTCCGGAACAAATAACCCCGGAATTTCTCTGGGAATAAACAGGGAAAATAGTTTAAGGGTGATTAAAACCGTAAGCGAACAGCTGATAGAAGATAAATCTCTTGCCCTAATCCGCGAAAGATATTTATAACCCCAAATTTCGCCTGCCTGTAACCGAAGATATTTATTGACCAACATAGCTCCTTAATATATGCTATTTCCTATATGCTCTATATCGTAGCTACCCCCATAGGTAACCTTAAAGATATTACTCTTCGGGCGCTGGAGATTCTAAAGTCCGTGGACTTAATCGCCTGCGAAGATACCCGGCATACGAAGATTTTAACCAGTCATTACGGAATAAACAGGCCACTGGTGAGCTACTATGAATATAATAAAATTTCTCGCGGAGAATACCTGATGAAGTTACTTAAGGAAGGAAAGCTAATTGCTCTGGTTTCGGACGCCGGAACACCCGGGATATCCGACCCCGGAAGCCTCATCATCAAACAGGCGATAGAAAACAATATCCCCGTTACCTTTATTCCCGGACCCGCTGCTTTTGTCGATGCCCTGGTTTTATCCGGATTTCCTGCGAACAAATTTATTTTTGAAGGTTTTCTGCCGGTGAAGCCCGGAGCAAGAAGAAAGAAATTAAGCGAGCTGACCGAGGAAAAAAGAACCATTATTATTTATGAATCCCCGCACCGACTGCTTAAAACGCTCAAGGATATTTTAGATATCATGGGGGACATAGATATTTCCTGTGCGCGGGAGCTGACTAAAAAATTTGAGGAAATAAAACGCGGCAAAGCCTCGGAACTCCTGGATTATTTTGAAAAACAAGGTGTGCGCGGAGAATTTATCCTTGTTTTATCAGGCTCAAGAAATTCGCGATAAGTAAAAATTAGCGGTAATTCGCGTTTTAAAAATAAAACTTGACACCCGCAACATTCGCGGGTATAATTACTGCAGAATTAAAAAGATAACCTTTTAAGCCTGCCCTGAGAGGCAGGTAAAGGGGAGCGTGATGAAGGTAATTATAGACAACAATATGGGGAGTGAAGGTACAAGTCTATCTCGAATAATCTCGGATAGGCTTTTTTGTTTTAAGGAGAGATAATATGGTTTTTAGAGAAAAGGCAAAAGTTCTGGATGAAGAGGGAATGAGAAGGATTCTCCTGCGCATTGCCCATGAGATTCTGGAGAAAAACAAATCCATCGATAACCTTGCGCTTATGGGGATCCGTACGAGAGGGGCATATCTTGCCCAGCGTATCGCAGAGCTCATCAAACAGATTGATAATAAGGTTTTACCAATAGGGATACTGGATATTACTCTTTACCGCGACGATTTGACTGCCCTTGCACAACAGCCCCTGGTACGTAAGACCGAGATAGATTTTGATATTACCGACAAAAAGATAATCCTTATCGATGATGTTTTGTTTACCGGACGTACCATCCGCTGTGCCCTGGATGCCCTGATTGATTTCGGAAGGCCCGAGAGTATACAGCTTGCGGTTTTAATCGACCGCGGGCACAGAGAGCTTCCCATCAGGGCCGATTATGTAGGGAAAAACGTTCCCACCTCGCTTAAAGAAATAATCAACGTCAGGCTGAAGGAAGCGGATAAGATGGATGAGGTAGTAATTGAGGAAAAAAATGAAGGTTAGAATACCCTTGTTTAATGTTGAATGTTTAATGTGTAATGAAGAAACGGTAACTACTACATTACACATAACACGTTACACTTTACACGGAATAAGATGAACTGGACGCGCAAAGATTTGTTGGGTTTAAGGGAGCTCTCCAAGGAAGAAATTGAGCTTATTCTGGAAACCGCTGACTCTTTTAAGGAAATTTCCCAGAGGCCGATAAAGAAAGTTCCTACCCTTCGCGGGAAAACCGTGGTCCTCTTTTTCTTCGAACCGTCCACGCGCACGCGAACATCTTTTGAACTTGCCGCCAAGAGACTTTCGGCGGATACGCTAAGTATTACCTCGGCTACCTCGAGTATAGTCAAGGGAGAGACCTTGAAAGATACCGCAAGAAATATCGAGGCAATGAAGGTGGATACAATCGTTATGCGCCATTCGGCATCGGGTGCGTCCCAGATGCTCGCTGAAACGATAGGGCCTTCGGTAATCAATGCCGGAGACGGTTGTCACGAACACCCCACCCAGGCGCTCCTGGACATCTTTACCATAAAAGAGAAGAAGAAAAAAATCGCCGGGCTCAAAGTAAGTATTATCGGAGACATTGCCCACTCGCGCGTGGCCCGCTCCAATATCTGGGGGCTCTCGAAGCTGGGGGCTCATGTTACGGTGTGTGCACCGCCGACACTTATTCCCAAGGGTATCGAGAGGTTGCCGGTAAAAGTAACCTATAATATAGAGGAAGCAATTAAGGATGCTGATGTGTTAAATATTTTAAGAATCCAGTTGGAGCGCCAGGAGAAGAATCTCTTTCCTTCCCTGCGCGAATATGCCGTAAATTTTTGCATCGATAAAGAAAAATTAAGATCAGCGAAACCGGATATTTTGATTATGCATCCGGGTCCGATAAACAGGGGGGTGGAAATTTCCTCCGAGGTCACCTGTTCCAGTATTACCGAATAAGGCCCGTCGGCGACATCGGAGAG
>JBFZAB010000012.1:0-2754 GCA_041309285.1 Candidatus Omnitrophota bacterium | reverse complement strand
TGAATAAATTTGCCTCGCTCGCCCACAAGGCAGGAATAAGGGTTCACGGGTGTTTTATGGTCGGCGGTCCCGGGGAAACTCTTGATACGGCAAGGGAGACTATAAAATTTGCCAAGAGTTTACCGATAGATACCGTGCAGTTCAGCGGCGTATGCGCCTATCCCGGGACTGAATTTTACAGATGGTGCAAGGAAAGGGACTATCTTGTAGCCAGTGATTGGCCTGATTGGGTTGATTCTAAATTGGAACAACGCACTATAGTAAACTTTCCTGGCTTATCTAGCAGGAAAATAGACGGGTTTGTAGACAGGGGTTTAAAAGAATTTTACTTAAGGCCGAAACAAATCTGGAAAATTTTTACGCATATAGACACAGTGTCTGATTTTACGACAAAAATTTATGGGCTGGGCAGTTTTATAAAATATTTTAAGGAAAAACACAAAAAATGAACAAAGAAATATTGTTAATCAACCCTCCTTTTACCGATAAGGAGAGTTACCGTTATTTTATTAAATCCCTGGGGACTAAAGCGGTTCCTCCTCTGGGGCTTGCTTACCTTGCCGCATATTTGGAAAAAGAGGGGTTTAAGGTAAGTATACTGGATGCTATTGCCGAAATGATTGAGCCTGATAAGCTGAACTGTCTTATAGGAGAAATATCTCCCAGGATTGTAGGCATAACGGCAACGACTCCTATGTATGCAAACGCCATGGAGGTGGCAAAGCGGATAAAAGATGCATTTCCCAATATAGTAACTGTTCTTGGCGGACCCCATACAAGCGCTATGCCCGAAGAAGTACTTGTCAATTCGGGGAAAATAGATTTTGTAGTTATAGGAGAAGGAGAGGATACTTTTCTTGAGCTGGTTAATTCGGTTTTATCTAATAAACCTACGGACACGATCAAGGGTATAGGTTTTAGAAAACAAGGCAAGGTTATCGTTAATCAGCCGCGCGAATATATCGAAAATCTGGATTTACTTCCTTATCCCGCAAGACATCTCCTGCCTATGCATCTGTATAGGCCTAGCCCGCTGAATTACCGTTATCTTCCCGCTACGTCCGTAATCTGCGGCCGGGGTTGTCCCCTTAGCTGTATATTCTGCACCAAACACATCTTTGGGCAGCGTTTGCGCCTGCGCAGTCCGGAAAATATACTCGGAGAATTAAAAGAGCTTAAAGAAAAGTACGGTATTCGGGAAATTCATTTTTACGATGACACCTTTACTTTTAATAAAGAATGGACGAAGAGGCTCTGTGCTTTAATAGGCGGTCTGGGCCTTAGCTGGTGGTGTAACGGAAGGGTCGATGATATAGATACCGATTTGCTTAAGTCCATGAAAAATGCCGGCTGTTACCGTATATATTTTGGCGTTGAATCTTCGCATCGGGAGTCTTTGCAATTTCTGAAGAAAAAAACTAAAATAGAAGATATCGTTTCGGCATTTCGAACGAGCCGCAAGTGCGGAATAGAAAGCGCTGCCTTCATGATACTCGGTATTCCTGGTGAGACAAAAGAGATGATGAGAGAAAATATCCGCTTTGTAAAGAAGATAGGCGCGGATCACGCGGTTTTTACCGTGCTTACTCCGTATCCCGGAACGGAACTATACGAAAAGGCTCCGCTATTGGGTAAAATGCGCTTTAAAAACTGGAGTGATTTTGTAATGATTTCCGATTCACCCGTATTTGTGGCAAATTCCATCACGGAAGATGATTTAAAGGATACCCTGAATTTTGTTTACCGCAGTTTTGTATTCAATACGCGATTTATTTTTAATAAAGCAAAGGACATATTCTTTTCGCCGCATAAATTTTTTATCTATCTAAAAGGGGCAGGTGCCTGGCTTAAGGGGCTGATCATAACCTGAGCAATATATGCATAATTTCTACCAAAAACAAACTATTAAAAATTGCGATGTGCTTCTTATCGAGCCGCCGCCTCCGGGAAACAAGAAAGTCTTGAGAATTTTGGGAAGCATTGGTACCTATAAAACAAATATGGCTTGGCCGCCGCTCGATTTAATGATTATCGACGGATTACTTTCCAAGGAAGGAATAGAAAGTTTTATTTTCGACGCAAATGCAACCTCGTCAAATTGGGAGGATGTCTCCGAAATCGTCAGAAGGGTTAGGCCGCGCATAGTTGTTTTTACTACATCTACAACCACGATACTAAATGATTTAAATACGGCGAAAACGGTTAAAAGCGTATCCGGTTCCATATTGACTGCCGCAATAGGGACGCATGTTATGTGCCTGCCGGAGGAAACACTTAAAATATCGCGTGATTTGGATATAGCAATTTTTAATGAACCCGAGCTGGTTATACTGGATCTGGTAAGAAATGGGTTTTCTTTAAGTTCAACAGATGGAATATATTATCGGAAAGACGAAAGAATTATAAAAAATCCCGAGCACCGACAGGCAAATAATCTGGATATTTTTGGTATATCGTCACATCATAAGTTGCCTCTAAGCCTATATCACGATCCTTTGACGGAACGCTTTCCCATGTCGATTACTTACGGAGGAAGAGGCTGTATCAATTCCTGCATATATTGCTGTTCGCCGTTTTATGCGCCTTTCCGCCTGCGTAGCACGGAGATAGTTATTAAAGAGTTAAAACAGTTAGTCGAATTAGGTATAAAAGAAATCAGATTTTTTGACCCCGGACTTACTAATGATCTTAGCTGGGCGGCTAAGTTATTTCAGGAGATGATAAAGGAAAGAATTGCCCTGACATTTTCCTGCG
>JBFZAB010000011.1:0-3125 GCA_041309285.1 Candidatus Omnitrophota bacterium | reverse complement strand
AATGTGGGCTTCAATAACAGGCATAATTCAAATCATTGTTTTTTTCTTAGGGCTTTGGAAAGAAAGAGATCAGGTAAGAGCTGCTAAGAAAAAAGAAATTGCAAAGGAGATCGTTGATGCGTTTGCTGAAACAGATCCGAAGATACAAGCTAGTAGGCTTAACGGTGTTGTTCAGTCTATTAACCGTTTTAACAGGGTGCAGTAGACTTACAATCTATCCTATCCGTGACACTGATATTCGTGTTGACGGTGACAAGGTTATCATGAGCAAATGGTACTATGAAAATGTGTTAAAGGTTAAGTTGGAAGAAGGAAGATAAAAAACGCCCCGGACCTACACAGTTCGGGGCATTTTTATTCCTCTACACAAGAGTATATATGTAGAGGTTGGGGGAATAGTAATTTTCCATTCCCGGTGTTTGTCGTCAAAATTAAACCGGGTAATATTTGTGAATTTAATAAGTTCTCTATAGCGCCATCTGACAATATTTTCCGTAAACATTCGTACATGGGAGGGATCGTCAAATGAAGGCACAGAAAACAAAACCTCTTTTCCCGCGGGAATTTTTTCCAATACATCAATGTCCCTTATTAAATGTTCCAGAACTTCAAGCAAGACGTATACATCGTAGTCTCCGTAATCATGGGTATATATGTCCCCTATATGATAAGGATTCTGAACAATATCAAAACCGTCGTAATTTTCGATGTACTTACTCAACCTGCCCTGTCCGCATCCAATATCAAGCATAGAACGCTTACCTATTATCCTGCCTACTTCTTCATAAAGGTAAGTATATCGCGACGGTTTGTTTTCCTCTCGTTTATAAATTGCTTCATAATAAGACGCGGGTTTTTCCTTTTTTTCCCGGATGAAAAGCACCTGACTATTATCAGCAATCTCTGCCATCCAAAGCCATTTTTCTCTATTTACTATCCAACTCATCTCTGCCATGAACAGTAAAGCTTCACGAAAGTTAGTGTTTATTTTAATAGCCTGTAAACACGCGTCACGGGCCTCCTCGCCCTTTTGAAGGTTCCATAGGGCTTTGGCCTTCATAAGATACCCATCGGCCTTCTCAGGCACAAATATAGCGATTTTAAGGTACTTATCGCACCAGTGTAGGCAATCAGCCCAACGTTTCCGGTATTGATACTCCCTGGCCAGATAATAGAGTTCCCTGGGCTTTGTGGGATTCTTTTCAACTTCCTTCTCGAGTATGCGAAGTGTTCTATCTGGGTCGTATTTGTGGGAAGGACTATGTCCATAATATATAATAGCGCTAGAATGAATAGTGGCTAACTGGGATAAGTGATTATGAATAGCCCCTTTCCAGAAAACCTCTTTACAGCGCTTATAAAGAACCGGAATATCGTGAGTGGAATTGTCACTTTTAGAGATATATTGTACCCCAAGACAGAACTCATCCGGGTATTTGGCAATCGCTTCTCTTATCTTTGTCATTCCTCCCGGCTCTAAAGTATCATCAGCGTCTATAGTAAGTATCCAATCTCCCGTACATTTGCTTATGGCGTGGTTTCTTGCCTCACAAAAACTGTCATTCCATTTATAGTCTGTATAAACGAAAGGAGTGAGTGTTTTAGCTATTTCAACAGTTTTATCAACGGAACCAGTATCCACAATAACTATCTCATCTGCGTCTTTTACAGAATCAACACACTCTTTTATCATCAGTTCTTCATTCTTAACTATCATCGCTACACTCAGTTTCATCTTTTCCTCCTACATTCATCACTACAGAATCTTACAATTTGTCCGGGACTTCGTTTTAAAGGTCTTTTACACACCTCACATACCGTACGCGTTTTGGTCACTTTTCTTATTAATCGAGTTATAAAATTTCCATCTTTATCTTTTTTTTTAGTTAATATTCTTTGCTCTTCAATTAAACTATTCATCTTTTCCTCCTTTTATTGAAAAGATCTCCATCCATACCAGGCGATTAATACCGCGTCACTGGTTTCTTTATTAAATACTTTTTCTTCGTAAGCCTTAGGAAATAGTTCTTTTGCTTTATCGTATAATATATTCTTATTGCCTTGAGCAAATACTCCTATAGCATTTTGCCAAACCTGAGGTCTTATCATATGTACCGGTTTACCGGTAAGAATAGCGGTAGTTTCTACCACTTCGGCCCATTTACCGAAAGTAAACGCGCTTACAACTCCCATTTGGGGAGAGGCGGTCACTCTTTCAATGAAATAAATATCCGGTATTCCTTTATTTATTTCTCTACATCTTTTTATTTCACCTTTGAAAGGAAGAACTTCTATGAGTTTTCCGTCAATCAATCGTGCTGCCGCCCCACTCTTTCCCGGGTCCACTCCTATAATGTGCATATTTCATCCTCCTACATTTTTCACAATATTTTTGATTAGCCGCTTTTGGAGTATATTTTTTACCACACTCATCACATTCTCTTTTCTTATTATTGAATTTATAAATATATAGTCCTGCGCTCATATTACCCCTTCTTATATCGTTTTGTAATAAAACCTTCGGCAACTATTGGACATCCAATAGCCCAATCCGGTATCTCACACATTATGTTTATCATTTCCCGGATTTTTTCTTCACCTATTGGTCTTTCTGACACGATCTCATCGTGGGTGTGCATCAGGATAGGATACCCGGCTTTTTCTAATCTAGGCATACTATAGGCCATTATATCGCGAGCTACCGCCTGGGTGATGTTTTCCACCAATAATCCTCCGTATGTTTCCCTTCTTACCCATTGACTTGTAACTTCCGTCATAAATGTCATACCCATAATACCGAATTTATTTTCTTCTGGCTTAGGATACCAATAAGTTAAATATCTTCCGGATGGCAGACGGCAGAATACGGCGTCCCTTTCCTCAATATAGAGCCATTTGATTCCCCTACAAGAGAAGATTGTCCCGGGATTTTGGTAGGCATTAAGCATGGCCTGCTCCATATTGTACCAATAATTTTTGACGTTGAAGTAGGTGGAACGGTAAAGATCGATAATTCTTGCGGCATCGGATTCGGATATGTCGATCCCATAGCCTGCGCAAGTGACCCGAAACTTGTTAGCACCCATTCCAAATCCGCAATTATGGGCAATAAAACCACTTACTTG
>JBFZAB010000010.1:0-3560 GCA_041309285.1 Candidatus Omnitrophota bacterium | reverse complement strand
ATAATAAGGTAGTTATAAACTGGAACTTTTGTTGCAGGTGTAACTTTTGTTACCCTTTTAGAAAGTAAGGATTTTTATTTGCTGGAAGAAATTTTTCAGAAGTTAAAATCTACTTGGAAGGATTTATTCGCGGTAATTGGGTTTTCTTTTATTATTCGCGGTAATTCCTGCTGGCAATTGTCACTGAAAGATAAAATTAATTTTTGCGATTTTTGCGGTACTTTTGCGGTTTTGCGGTCTACTCTTCGCCCTTAGTCACGCGCATAACTTCGGCAGGTGTAGTCAAACCCTGCAATACTTTACTCCATCCGCTCTGACGCAGGGTGCGGAAACCGAAGGTAAGGGCTTTTTTCTTAATCTGTTCGCTTGAGTTTCTCTCCATAATCATTCTGCGCAATTCGTTATTAAGGACGAGAAATTCATAAATAGCTGTTCTCCCGCGGTAACCGGTAAACTTACATTCCTCACATCCTGCCCCTTCAAAGATAGTCAGATTGGCAGGCATCTTATCACTGACTTCAAGCTCTCTTAAAACTTCTTTGGTGGGTTTTAGCGGTTTCTTGCATTTGGTACAAATCAGGCGCACCAAGCGCTGGGCAATAATGCATTCGACTGACGAGGAAACCAGAAACGGCTCAATACCCATATCAACAAGGCGGGTTACGCCGCCCGCGGCATCATTGGTGTGCAGGGTAGAAAATACCAGATGCCCGGTAAGAGCAACGCGGATGGCAATCTCGGCGGTTTCCAGGTCACGCACCTCACCCACCATAATTACGTCCGGGTCATGCCTCAACATGGAACGAAGCCCGGTAGCAAAAGTAAATCCTATTCGAGGATGAACCTGCAGCTGGGTAATCCCCTTAAGCTGATATTCGATGGGGTCTTCTATGGTAAGAATTTTGATATCAGGTTTATTTATTTTGCTCAAGCAGGCATAGAGGGTGGTTGTCTTACCGCTTCCCGTGGGCCCGGTATTAAAAATAATCCCATGCGGCTTCTTAATCATTTCCCCAAGTATTTTCAACTCATCTTGAGAAAGGCCTAATTCGGCTAAATCAAAAAGCATGCTTATACTTAATATCCTCACCACCACATCCTCGCCAAAAGCGCTTGGTAAAACGGAAATACGCAGATCATATTCAGAACTTTTTATTTTTATCTTCATACGCCCGTCCTGAGGAAGGCGGTGTTCGGCAATATTTAAATTTGCCATTATCTTGATGCGCGAAACAATCGCCTGGGCAAAATGCCTTATTGCCTCGGGAGCGCGGATATCGTTTAAAACTCCGTCAATGCGAAATCTCACTTTAAGTTCATCCTCATAGGGCTCGATATGGATATCAGTCGCCCTCTCCTCTATCGCCTGGGTAAATAACTGATTGACGAATTTTATCACCGAAGCATCTTCCGCCAAATCCTCTATTTCTTCGCTGACAATTTCGGTCCGGGACTCGACTTTCTCTATCTCGGCTTTTTCCATCATCTTCTCGACCGTTCCCGCGCCCACACCGTAGTATTTCTTAATCGCCTCGAGGATATCCTTCTCTCCCGCTAAAACAGGTTTTATACTGTAGCCCAGGAGCAGTTTTATATCGTCTAAGGTATGAATATCCAAGGGATCGGTAACGGCAATAAAGAGCTCTCCGTCCTCTTCTCTTACGGGCATCAGTTTATAATGGGCGGAAAATCTGGCGGGAACTTTTTTGATTATCTCGGGGTCAAGGCGGAGATTTTTTATTTTGACGTAAGGGATGTTCAGCTGTTTGGAGAGGATAGGAAGGAGTTTTTCTTCGGTTATAAATCCCAGCTTTACAAGGGTGATACCCAAAAACTCCCGGTTTTTTTTATGCTCTCTTAAGCCGGCCTCAAGCTGCTGGCCATCGATAACTCCGGCATCGACCAGCATCTCGCCAAGTTTCAGGGTTTCTCGTAAAGCCATGGTTTGCTCCTATAAAGAGCTGGTTAAATGGTAACTGGTGATTGGTTAAAATGTTAAAATCATTTAACCATTTAACCTTTTAACCATTTAACAAATCATTATAACTTTTCTATATAAATCCTATTTCTTGAGTACTTCTTTGAATTTTTTCGTTAGCGCAGGCACAACTTCGAAGAGGTCACCCACAATTCCGTAAGTTGCAACACTGAAAACGGGGGCAGTAGAATCTTTATTGATGGCTACGATAATTTTAGAGGATTGCATGCCGGCCAAATGTTGAATTTGGCCTGATATTCCGCAGGCAATATAAATTTTAGGGCAAACGGTCCTCCCGGTCTGGCCTACCTGGTGGGAGTAAGGAATCCATCCGCTGTCTACTGCCGCGCGCGAGGCCCCTACGGCTCCGCCGATTGTTTTTGCCAGTTCTTCTATCAGTTTAAAATTCTCCGGCTTGCCTAAACCTCTTCCTCCGGAAACGATAATATCCGCCTCGGCAAGGTTAACGGTTGCCTCTATTTCTTCCACTATATCGAGTAAATTTATCCGCGAAGTTAATAGTTTTCCGCTATAGGATTTTTTGATTAATGTTCCGTGCCTGGTCTTATCCGGGGCAAGCTCTTTCATTACCTTGTGCCTTACCGTCGCCATCTGCGGCCGGTAATCCGGACAAATTATGGTTGCCATAATATTTCCACCGAATGCGGGACGGGTCTGGAGAAGGATTTTTTTCTCCGGGTCAATATCGAGCCCCGTGCAGTCAGCAGTCAGGCCGGTTCTTATATTTATAGCAATCCGGGAAATAAGTGAGCGCCCTATAGAAGTTGCTCCGCACAAAAATATCTCCGGTTTATATTCCTTAATCAATTCTACGATTACATTCGTATAAGGTTCATCCTGGTAATCCTTAAGCTCTTCCGCCTCAACTAAGTAAACCTTATCCGCACCGCGCCAGAAAAGTTCATCGGCCTTGCCTGAAAACCCCTGGCCGAGCAATACGCAGGAAACATCAGTGCCTAATTTGGCGGCTAACCTTCTTGCTTCACCCAGAAGCTCATATACCACAGGCTGAATAACACCTTTTTTTTGCTCGCCAAAAACCCAGATACCATGGTAATCTTTGATATCTGATTTCTGTACTCTGGTTTCTGGTTTCTCTATTACGATGGCTTTAAATTTACAGACTTCCACACATGCGCTGCAAAGAGTGCATTTATCCAAGTCGATAACAGCAAGCTTATTTTCTACCTTTATGGCGCCAAAAGGACAGGCCTTAATACAGAGCCTGCAACCGGTGCATTTTTCTTTGATAATTTGAATGGACATATTTATCCCAAAAGTTACATAAGGTTAACTAAGGTTAATTAAGGTTACACAAGGTTACGCCGATTTTAAAAAAGTAACATTATGCAACTTTCCGCAACTTTATATAACTTTAAGTAACCTCATTCTTTAGCAACTCCGCCAACTTCTCCGCAATTACCTGCGCATCCCCCGAGAGCATCTGTCCGCCTTTTCTGGGCGGCGGGGTAAATATCTTAACTACTTTTGTGGGCGAACCTTCTAACCCAATATCTGGTTTTTCTGCTCCTAAATCCTGCGCACTCCAGCGTAATATAAC
>JBFZAB010000009.1:0-3632 GCA_041309285.1 Candidatus Omnitrophota bacterium | reverse complement strand
TAGTCGAACCATTAATTCGTCCCGACGATAAGTCGGGACTCATTAAGGAGGAGGACATGTTGGATAAAATTCAGGTAGTTTCCGTAGCCGTAAGTGTTGCCTTGATACTCGTGATACTTTTTCTGATTAAGACGCGACGCCTGCGTATTCAGTACAGCTTACTCTGGCTGATTACTTCCGTTGTCCTGATTGTTTTTTCGCTCTGGAAAGATCTGCTTGAGAAATTGGCAAAGATGGTAGGAATTTATTATCCGCCTTCGCTTCTTTTCTTAACCGGATTTTTATTCTCGCTTTTTATCATCCTGCATTTTTCGGTGGTAGTATCGCAACTCTCAGAGATGAATAAAGAACTGGCCCAGAGATTAAGTATACTTACCGCTAAGGTTAAGGAATTGGAAAAAGGTAGAAAGGATTAAAATGTTATTAGTTCTGGATATAGGAAATACGAATATTAGCTACACCTTCTTTAAGAATAAAAAGATAATCAGGAAAGGTAAAATTTTGGCGCAGGGAGATTGCATCTTAAAAAACCTGCCGCAATCTTATTTTAAAAATATAGAAGACGTAATTATCTCAAGCGTTGCTCCAAAAAGTCTTGTAAAATTAAAAAAGGAGCTGCGGGCTAAATTTTCTAAAAGGCCGCTTGTTCTTGGTGAAAATATCAAAGTCCCTATAGTCAATTTATACAAGAGGCCGTCCCAGGTTGGACAGGATAGGCTTGTCGGGGCCTATGCCGGGCACGGGCTTTATGGCGGAGGACTGCTGATTATTGATTTTGGCACAGCAGTTACTTTTGACCTGGTGTCTTTTAAGGGTGAATATTTGGGCGGGATGATTTTTCCCGGATTGAACACGTCTTTTAACGCTGTTTGCCGGAAGGCGGCGCTTTTACCCAAGAAGATGCAGCTTAAAAAACCCAAGGAACTAATTGGCCGGACAACTGAAGAAAGTATACGCAGCGGGATATATAACGGCTTAGCCGGCCTAACATCGAGCGCTATAGGTATGTTTAGAAAAAAATACAGCAGGAGGCTTAAGGTGGTAATTACCGGAGGCGATGCTGATAAAATTTATCCCTTGATCAAGGACATTTGTATATTTGAGCCAGATTTAACCTTAATAGGGCTAAAGCTGATATATGATAATAGGCTTAAATAAGAGAAAAATAATGGAATCATATGAAATAGTATTGTAATCTCCTCAATTTATCCTCATTAGCCCTTTAAGGGTATATTTTCTCCTAAAAAAAACACTTGAATTCATTAGCTTATTAGTATAGTATAGAGCCATTGAATTTCTGGCACTCCTCTATGAAGAGTGCTAACAAAACAAACAGCGGGATTAATTCGCACAAAACAACTTAAATCTAGCTACTAATCATATAAGTTGTGTGCTCATTTAAGAAAGGGGGGATACACAATGGCAAGTACAGGCGCAGCAGTGAAGATTCAACCGTTAGGTGATCGGGTTGTAGTCAAGGCCCTGGAGTCGCTCAGTAAAACCAAAGGCGGTATCGTGCTTCCGGATACAGCCAAAGAGAAACCGCAGGAAGGCGAAATCATTGCCGTAGGAAAAGGCAGGTTATTGGAGAGCGGAGAAGTTAAGCCTTTAGAGGTTAAGGTCGGCGATAAGGTTCTTTACGGTAAATATTCTGGAACGGAAATAACCTTAGACGAACAGGAATACCTGATCTTACGCGAAGAAGATGTGCTCGCGATTATCAAATAATCTAGAAGTTTGAAATTCAGAAATCAAGATCGCAATTCACCCGAGGGTTTAAAAATAATTTTTGAGATTTGATATTTGATTTTTGAATTTAAGTGAAACGAAAGGGGGTTGAATAGATATGGCAAAGCAACTGAAGTTTGGTGAAGAGGCAAGGAGAGCCTTGCTGCGCGGAGTGGAGCAGATGTCCCGGGCAGTGAAGGTAACTCTGGGTCCCAAAGGAAGAAATGTGGTTTTAGATAAGAAGTTCGGTTCGCCGCTTATTACCAAAGACGGCGTAACAGTAGCAAAAGAGATTGAACTTGCTGATCCATATGAAAATATGGGTGCCCAGATGGTTAAGGAAGTTGCAGAAAAGACTTCTGATGCTGCCGGGGACGGAACGACTACGGCTACCGTTTTGGCCGAATCCATCTACCGCGAAGGTTTAAAAATTGTCAGCGCAGGTGCGAATCCTATGGCGCTTAAACGCGGTATAGACAAGGCAGTGGAAATAGTTGTAGAGGAGCTGAAGAAGCTTTCCAAGCCCATCAAAGATAAAAAAGAAATCGCGCAGGTTGCCACAATCGCAGCCAATAACGACAAGAATATCGGTGAGTTAATTGCCGAGGCTATGGATAAAGTCGGAAAAGACGGAGTAATCACCGTCGAAGAAGCGAAGACCATGGCAACAACTCTGGAAGTGGTTGAGGGCATGCAGTTTGACCAGGGGTATCTCTCGCCTTATTTTGTTACCGACGCAGAACGCATGGAGACGGTTCTGGATGATCCGTACATATTGATTTTCGAAAAAAAGATCTCAGCCTTAAAGGACATGCTTCCCTTGTTAGAGAAGATTGCCCGTACGGGAAAACCGCTTTTGATTCTTGCCGAGGAAGTAGACGGCGAGGCGCTGGCAACATTGGTGGTAAATAAAATAAGAGGAACACTTTCCTGTTGTGCCGTGAAGGCTCCCGGTTACGGCGATCGCCGCAAGGCAATGCTTGATGATATTGCTGTCCTGACCGGAGGAAAGGCAATAACCGAGGATTTAGGCATAAAGCTGGAGAGCGTTGACCTCGATGATTTAGGCAAGGCGAAACGAGTAACAATAGATAAGGAAAATACAATCATCGTTGAAGGTGCCGGAAAGACATCCGAGATAAAGGGAAGAATCAGCCAGATTAAGAAGCAGATAGAAACCACCGATTCTGATTACGACCGTGAGAAGCTTCAGGAACGTCTGGCTAAATTAGCCGGCGGAGTCGCCGTTATCCGCGTGGGCGCGGTTACCGAAATTGAAATGAAGGAAAAGAAGGCCCGCGTAGAAGATGCCCTGCATGCCACGCGTGCTGCTGTTGAAGAAGGTATCGTTCCCGGCGGAGGAGTTGCCCTGGTAAGATGTGTCGGAGCTCTTGATGGAATAAAACTTAGCGGCGATGAAAAAATCGGAGCCGATATCGTAAGGCGCTCGCTGGAAGAGCCTATCCGTCAGTTAGCCGAAAATGCCGGACAGGAAGGTTCTGTTGTTGTCCAGAAAATCAGAGAAGAGAAAAATAATATCGGTTATGACGTAGACAAGGACCGCTATACGGACATGATTGAAGCCGGAATAATTGACCCCACAAAGGTTACCAGAACCGCGCTTCAGAACGCATCAAGTATAGCATCCCTTCTTATTACTACCGAAGCCCTGATTACGGACATTCCGGAGAAGGAAAAAACACCTCCGATGATGCCCCCGGGCGGCGGCGGATATGGAGGAGAGTATTAATGAAACCCAGACTTACGGAACTAAGTGAACGTAAGTCTGTTGGTTGAATTACCCAGCACTAATTTTCTGCTTACGTTATGTATCTATGAAAAATTAGTGCTGGGTTCACTGCCTGTTGGCAAACATGAAAACCAGAAGAGCCCCAGTGAGAAAT
>JBFZAB010000008.1:0-3133 GCA_041309285.1 Candidatus Omnitrophota bacterium | reverse complement strand
AACAATCTCCTTATCGCTTATATTCTTATCAGAGATAATTTTAAGAAAGGCGGCCATATCGCCACTAGATATATATTTCAACTCGATCTGCCCGAGTCTTTCCAATTCCAATTTAGTGTTGTTTATAGTAAAATCTAGCATTCTATTCTTCGATTAGATCAATCTCTTGTTTTGTAGATAGTATAACAAGGGGTTCTTTCAAATTATTACTCCCTACTCATTTATTAAAAACCCCTAAGCAATCCCAGGTTTTATGGACTCTTTAGGACCGTTCAATTGTTATGGTTATGGTTTCTATGCCCTCGGGTAATTCTTTCTTTATTGTGTCATTAATTGTGTACTGCCATTCGTCGTAATCAAAGGCTACCGCATAACAGCGCTCAATCTGTTTGCCGTCAAATTTAACTAAGAATCCGCCGTCTGCCATTGGGAGCTCCTTTTTTAGTCCAACTGCTCCAATAACGCTTGTGCTTCAGTCTGTAATATACCTACCACATACTTGTAGCTTCTCTTGGGATTACCTTGAGAACGGTATGAAACTTTACCAAAAGCCTTATCTACCTGCTCAGAACCATATTCTTCCATCTTCTTTATGATGTCTTCTATAACCTGGATATCATTGCCTTTAAAGACTATTTCTGCGTATTTTTGGCCTTGTTCAAAATGCTCCTTGCCATAGAGCTTTGCCAGCCTGTCTTTTTCTTGTTGCAATATATTAGGAGAGTATAATCCTAACAGCCTGAAGCGCGTAGGCGCCCTGTGAGCGAAACCGCCGCCTTCAGGATAAGGCGGATATTCTATCTCAATTATATTTGCTCTTCTAATGCCTTTCATCCCATTGATTATAGTATCTCTGCTTACATTAAATTCATCCATCAACCCTTTTCGGTAGCCGGTCCATACGCGGCCGCGGGAAGCGCCTCCCTTACAAATATTGATCAGGAAACAGTATTTTTCGGGGAATGATAAACGTTTATTCCAGTCATATCGCCAATACTCGTCAGGGATAGAGCAGTATTTTTCCTGTGGTAAAATGTATGGTTTTTTATCAGTGTAATTTAATAATAAACAATAGGGGCTTTTAGGAGAACGCTTTACGCGGGTAATAAGCTTATACCTGTCATCGAGCCGCACCACTGCCTCCCTTAATATATCTCTAGCGGAAACATAGCTAAATTTTTTATCCAGGCCCAGGGCTGAACTTATGCTTTTGTAATCAATATCTACCCTGCCCTCCGAATTGCCATTAAAAGTCTTTAACAATAAAAGATAGAAATCAAACGCTGTCCCATCGCTTGTCGCAATCATGCGCGGCGCGAAAGATGGATCTTTTAAGAAAGAATCGCTTAACCTGACAGGCGGTATTCTTTCTTCATCAAGAATACTGGCTTCATAATCTATGGTAATTCTAGAGAAGTCCTGCAAGAACTGTTTGGCCAATTCTTTGGACCTGATCAAACAAGATGCCTCCCAATTTCTCCTTAAAGATGACTCTGTCCAGTTAGCACTCCCAACAATAACTATTTCTTCATCTATAACAATAGCCTTGCTGTGAGTAACCACAAAGAGATTGTCATAATATACCTCTATACCTTGTTTCTTTAAATACACAAATAAAGAATCATTCTTTGGTTCCCGCTGCCATTTTCCACCCCTGTTTTCCCATTCCGTAAAAGAAATATTCTGGTCTAAGATGACTCTTACCTTAACGCCCCTTTTGTGGGCATTTACAAGTTCCTCAACCAGTTCATTTATCGGCGATTTTTTGACGTAGGGGTCAAAATTCACAAAATACATCGCCATCGAGATAGATTTCTTAGCATTCTTCAGGGAATCGTTAACTACGGGGAAATATTTATCGCCGCTTAAATCAACCACGCTTACCTGGCAGGGCTCCTGCGCATAGCATAAAAAAATCCTTGTGCCGGCTACAAGAGCCAATACAAGGATTAGAGATAAAACAGATGTTTTTATCTTATTCATTACCAAATATTTTTTTAGACACCCTAGATTTACAAACCTACTCCCTCTCTTGGCGCTTTAACGCCCAATAACCCAACTTCTCGCAATATATATCGATCGAATGATGTTGAATACTGATATCTTTTGCAACTGTAAGAGTGCGCCAAAGCAAAGTCAATGAACGGCCTAATTCATCAGATTCCTCTAAGGCTTTAGCATCACAATTTGACTTTACATGCGTTAGGAATCGAATAGCTCCACAATTCCGGTATTCTTTAAAGTTATCTATTAGGGTCTTTATTTTTTGCTTCTTGTACTTCTTGGGAATCATCAAAAAAACAAGCTGCATAAGGGGAGTAAAAGGAAGAAATGGCACAAGGTCGTACGAATTAACAATACGATATATTGGACACTTAATGTTATCATCAAATTCCTCGTTACCAACCTTAGGACTGCCGAACGTGTAGCACGCGGATAAATTATCGGAACACACTTCATCGGAGCTTATCGCACGCGTAGCTATCAAAGCTAACGCTCCTCCTAAAGAGTGCCCGGTTATATATAGACCGTACGCGTCGAGTTTACGCACCTCCTGGAGAATCTCTTGCTCAACCATGCTGAAAGCCAACTGAAATCCATTATGAACTTTCTCTCCCTTTTCGTTGGTATGCATAGTTACATACAAGTCAGCAATTGCATCAAGAATTCTTTCCAATATCATTCCTTGCGTCTGAGTTCCACGAAAAGAAAGAACCGCCATTTTGTCAGAATTTCTCTTAGCTAAGAACGCTTGAGTTCCCATCGAACAAAAGGTTTTAACTAATTCGAATTCCGCTTCAATCAAAGCCGATTTCAGCGCGGTATCATCCTTTTCGAAAGGGAAATATGTCAAATTGGATATTTTCGCCATGAGCCAAGCTGTCCTATCACTGTATGCGGCACGTTTTATCGGAGGAGAAAGAAGTTCTTCAAACTCGAAATATTTCACGCTCATTGTATCACCTCCACAAACTCAGCCACAACTCGAAAATTATCCTCACCCGCTTCTTCCAGTATTATATCTCTGAAGTTCTTATTGTCAGGGGAAAGTGTAATCTTTTTGTGCTTCCACTGTCCATCCGGAAACTGTTCTTTTTCGCTCTTGTAACGCTTAATCGTAAATCGTTTAAAC
>JBFZAB010000007.1:0-3573 GCA_041309285.1 Candidatus Omnitrophota bacterium | reverse complement strand
ATATGGGATAGTATGAAGGGGCAGTACAGTGAAATTTATTCCATTACCGTTACCGACGAGATGAACTGGGGAGGTAAATTTTATGGTACGCCCGGTAAGACCGAACAGGGAAAACAGATGATTTCCTCTCACAGTAGAACCTGGGACCTTACCCGTGGTATATACACCGAATCCCGTCAGAGAAACGAATACGCAAACAATTTCCATATGCCGATTAAAACCGCCAGGCACGTTTTCGAAAGAGGTTTTGATAAGTCAGGTAAGCGCTACGAACGCGAATACGACATGAGCCAGGAGAATATTACCTGGGAATGGGTTGCCTCTGGTGATCCGGTTACAGGCGGAACATTTGAAACCAAGAGCTTTGATCAGATATTCAGAGACTACAGCACCCCCGATAGGCAAACTTTTTCCCATAATGAATTTACCTATAAAAACGGATTTGCTGAAAGCCAGCTTATCGTAACCCGGGAAACAAGTCCGGGCGTCGATAACAGCTATGTAATGGTAGAAAAATACCTGGATAGATACGTAGATAATAAAACGAGCGACCAGATCACATTACACATGGACGGAGCCCTGGATTTTGACACCGCTTCAAAGGAAGGTAAGCTCCTGCAGACAATAATTAATTCAAGCGAGCTGTCCGATGGGCTAGATTTAACCAATCCTGATGATCTCAGGACTTATGCAGAACGTGTAAGTAAAAAATTGAAATCTTCCGTCGGTGAGTTAGAAGGCGGAGAGGAATTGGTTGCCCAGGTGGATGGCGATAAAGAATCCAATCAGGCCATAAATGAAAAATCTCAGCAATCAAAGAAAAAACTTAACAAGAGCGTATGTAAGAAGTGGGCTGATAACGGCGAGTGCGAAGAATATGAAGAAGAAGAAATTGAAGGAACTTCGGATGTCGCCGAGAATACGGATACAAATACAGAAAAAATCGTCGAAGGAGAAGATGTTGAAGGAAGAAAGATAACTATCTCCCGCGAGGAGAAAAAATATAACGATAAGGGCTTCCTGGCCTGGCAGAAGGAAACAGTGGTTGTGCGCGGGAAAGATAAAGACGGAACAGAACTTAACTTTACCCAGACAGTCGAGAAGACCTACAAGGCGTTTACCCCGTTCGGGCAACCGACCGAGATGAAACAGGTGATCAGAAGCGAAGCTACCCCGGATGTTGAGACTACTATTGAGATGATGATTGAATATGACCAGTACAGCAAAGTTACCAAACAGAGAACAGAAGTCTGGGAACGCGGTCTAAACGGAAAAGAGCTCAATCGTCATACGGTAACCCTGAAGGATAATATCAAATATGATTCTGCCGGCCTTGAATTATCTTATCGCGAAGAAGAGACCGAATATGATATTTCAGGCGATATTATCGGTCATAGCGTAAGTGAGACCACGAACATTACCTACAACGAAAAAGGCCTTATGACTGGCTACGATATGCATACAGTGGTCAACGGAACCGATACCCAGGACGGCCATGAGTTTACAGTTACTACCGATACCAAATTGAGAGATATAGGTTACAACGATTTGGGTATCAGAACCAGCTGGACTGAAACAAGCGTTAATTCGGCAAGCCCTGACCTGACTGTCGAGAATACCTATGTTGTAACTCAGGTAGACCGTTTCGGCAGGATAACCGAGTTTAAGATTAATGAACATTCTTACGGCGAGACAAACGGAACCAGCCTTGATACCGAACGCTCCATCATCCGAATTATTAGCTATAATTCTCTGGGTCAGGAAGAAAAGGCTTATGAAGAAGTTCTGGAAGGAAAGAAGACGACTAAATCCACCATAACCAATGAATATGACGAGTACGGAAGGTTGAGTAAAGAAACCAGAGAGGTCAAGGTTAGCGGCGAAGATAAAGACGATGAAGGAAAGACTGTAACCCTGGATTACTCTTATACGATGACCCGCACCGGATTTGAGTATAATAATGCCGGCATGGTTCAGCACTACAAAGCTGATATTGTAAACGAATCCAGCCCCGACTTAAAGATTACCCAGGAAGTCTGGTTAGGATATAACAAATACGGTCAGGTAGACTATGAAAAGACCGAAACCTGGGAAAAAGGAACTTCCAAGAAGACGAATAAAGACGGCGAAATGACCGATGAAGACGAGAAAGTTAACCGCCATACCGTATCCGTAAAGCATGATATTAAATACAACGGCCTGGGCCAGGAAATCTCCTATATTACTGACACAAAGGAAGAGAAATACGATGAGAATGGTAAAGCAATGGTGATGCGCGATGTCAAGGAAACGATCAAGGGCATAAAATATGATACCAAGGGAAGAATTATCGAGCAGACCACCACAACTACCGGCAAGGAAAGATTCCTGGATGATGACGGTAAATACGGCGAGCTTCAGGATGTGAATATGACCAGGCGTACCTATAACATAAAATATATCGAAGGCCTGAATTTAAGAAAGAGCTGGGAAGAAACAATTACCGGAGAAGGCATCGAAAGCGCTATCAACCGCTCCTACAATATACTTGAATTTGACCGCTTCGGACAATTGTTAGACATAGATGTAGAAGGTGATGGGGTGGAAAAAGATGATAAGGTGAAAGCGGAGGATGAAGAAGATTTACGCACATAGTTTTTAATAGAAAATTGGCAAGATACGGCTAATGGCCGGAGGGGATAGGAAGGGCAGAAATGCCCTTCTTTTTTGCCTGGAGTTGGCCGATTAAATTTCCCCGCAACCTTTTCCTTAGAATTTTTAGGTGTATATTGCAAGGAAGCAAGGCAATCCCGACGAATATGGTGAAATTATCAAAGAGAATTTCACCATATCTTATGAGTCGGGGTACCCCAGATTATAGTTATAAAAATTGCCTCCCATGGGATTTTATCAAAGAAAAATCCCCGGGACCAAATCCCTGAAATCGCACTGCGATTTCTAAGGGCGCTAGGGTCAGTCGAAGAAATCCCCAAAAGGGGATTTATACAGAAGGTATAGGCCTTACCTAATACATTATTAAGGAAGGGCCTTATGAGTGCTTACTGAAGTACCCCGAAGGGGTCTACCGAAGAAATCTGAATAGGTATCTGAGTGCTTACCCTAAGGAATTCTAAAAAATCCTCAGGATTAAGTTCCGCAGGGATCGGCACATATATAGCTAATGCGACAAACCAGCAATGCACGAAATGTTGCATTATTTTTTATCCGATTGTTTTTCCAGCACAAAAAGGGGCCTGACCCTTTTTTCAAAAAAGCGCCTGACCCCTTTTTATGGTGGCTACCTTTTAAACCTCGAAGTTCGTCCCGCAGCAGCGTAAGAAATAACAAAAAGCCCTGGAAGCGGGTGTAAACTTTTATTGCACCCGTAGAAATAGTTTACTATATATATCGTATTTAATAGCAGTTAGTTACGAATATTTAGCTATTTAGTGGAACATAAAGTTACATTTATTTTAGGGTTTTAGGTAGGTAAGCAGATCTCAAATCCCCTCCGGTTGAAATTATTTTTTAATATAAGTTGTTATTCTTTAAGTAATTACACAATTTAGCCTGGAATTTTTAGGTAAATTTGGG
>JBFZAB010000006.1:0-4216 GCA_041309285.1 Candidatus Omnitrophota bacterium | reverse complement strand
GTTTTTCTTTTGGAAGCCCAGCGATTATCTCGTCAGACCTGATAAACGGATATAAATAGCCCGAATACATTTTTTTAAACTGCTCAAGCAGGATATCATTTGCCATTTCATTTTCCAACATATTCCACCTGCCTTTTTTTAAGTTCTGATACTGCCCAGTCTCGTTCGACTTTTTTATCCACTAATATTTTTAGCTGTTCTGTAGTCAGAGAGTTGACTAATCTATTTTTTCTAGCCAGATAACCAGCCGCTGCTGGCCTGTAAATCCAGCTTCGTTGCACGATCTTGATCAACTGCTCATTTGTACTTTTAGTTGAAAGTAGCTTTCTGGCCGCCTCTTGTTTCATTAACCTTGAATTATCCATTATGTCCATTATATTGTTTTTATCTTGGCAGAACTCATCAAACGCAGCTAAAAAATTACGCTCTGCCTCAAGGTACTTTGAGTAATCCATACTATTTTGTAATAAGAATAATCTCTTTATCCCCTAATAACGCCACTGCCCGGAACTGGAAGAAGTACTTTCGGTCATCCATCAAGCCCTTCAGATTTCCCGCGTATTCCTCGTTAGTCTTGGCAAATATCCAGCTTTTTACGAGAAAAGACGCCTGTGGCACGTTATTTTTACTGATAATAAGATAATTTTTTTCTTTTAGTTTAGGAAATAATATATTTGGCTGCAATGCCTCTTCTGTTAAAATTTCAATCATAGGTTTATAGTTGTCCTTTTAGTTCTTTTGCTGTCCACTCTTGGCTACCCCAGATGTCTCTTGCTTCGCCTGCTTTTATCGAGACTGGTAACGGCGCTTCTTGGGCTAGTTTTCTGAACACCTCTACGTTTTGCTTTATATGTGGTTTAGCCAGCTCTTCTGCTAATAGCTTTTCGGCCTCGTCAAGACTCATTTGAGCCTTTTTAGCTTCCACCTTTTTTTCTACAACCTTTTTTACAATTTTTTTCAATTTACGCATAGAATTATTTTTTTTTAAATGTTAGGTATTTCAACTCTTTGTTTCGGTTTAGCTGACTTTTTTACCCGTTCTACCATTGGCGCTAGCCCAGAGGGAGAAGATCGCGGCATTTCTTCTTCAGTCGGCTCTTGAACTGGCATCTGGATCATCTTACTCTCATCGTCCCCAAACACGTTTACAACACTTCTTAAAGCCTCAATCTGGTTAGCGTATGGATTATTGCGGTAAACTCGGTCATATAAATCAACACGAGTAAGTTGCTCAGCCAGTTTTGAGGGTTTCTCGGCCGGATTAGCTGTCACATAAATCAATTTGTCCAGTTGTTCAAAGTAACTAGGGTCAACATAGATAATCTCTATGTTAATCCCTTTTTCTTTAGCCTTAACTTCTTCTCTTAAAATATCATATTCGTTAGGCTGAGACCCGGCTGGCGAAAAGTTCAAAGCCAAAGTGCCTAGCTCGCCAGAACTTAAACGCTGATCCGGTATCTCTAAAAGTTTTGAAAACAATAGCTCGCTTCCCTCTACTAGATTTAAAATATTTTTCTTGATTTCAAATTGAATAATATTGGAAAGCGATATCTCGGCTAGGTCTTCTACTAAAAACGAAGCCATATTGCCAAAATCCTCTAAAAGCTCTGAGGCGCGGTAGTCTTTAAGCTGAATCTCGCCTAAAGTTCTTGAGCCTCCGGGTGCGTCTTGACCCAAGCTGACAGGCGGTTGCGTACTCTCGTCAATAGACCTCTCAACCAGTTGCTCGATATTGATATCGGCCATTGTGATCGGCGTATTAGTACCCGGCACGACAAAGATGTCGTCTTTACTAAGCTGTGTTGGAGTGATCTTAGCGGGAACAACTACGTCTTGGTCAATATGCTCTGTGCCTTTGTTCATTAAAGCCGGCAACAAGTTAAGGATCTCTTTGTTGTAAAAGATAGTTCTTAAAGCATCCGCGTACTCCTGCTCGTGCTTGATTTTGTTCGGAAGCGAATTACCCCAATAAAAATTCAGGTTAGCGAACTTAGAAAATACTGTTTTAACCATTGGGTATAAGTTGTGCCTAAATACACTTTCGTTGTTGACGTCAAAGAAAATTACCCCATTAATCAGCACATTGTATTTTTTAGGCTTTGGCTTGCCTTGCTTGTCGTACCCTGTATGCTCCCAAAGATAAATAATCTGCACCTCGTCATCCCGATCAATGCCAGACTCATAATCATTGTTAATATAGTCAGACCTCATTGCCCACTTATCAGAGTTGCCGGCAATCACATATTGCCATTTTTCGTAATCACCGAATATCGCTTTGGCCTCTTCGTAAGTTGTAATTTGAGACCTGATAAGGTGCGACTGCTTCTGCAAAACAGGCTGCTCAAAGTTCGGGATAAATATCTCCTCGTTTTTAACTACCTCTCGCTCTTCACAGCCATTGTAAACGTGGACTTGAACATGAACTGTACCCTCAATTACGCATTTTTTAACTGTATCTATATAAATTCTAACTGCTTTCATTCTACGCTCCCACCATTGCAACAACACCCCAAAAATTCTTGAACAAGTAACATCAATTTGCTGGTTCTTATTCTGCGCCAAAACATCAGGACTGATGATTTTTTTGGCAAACTTATTGATAAAGCCGTCTGCTTTATCTCTGGTTAAAGGCCGCTTAGCTTGCCTTTTCCAATCCGACTTGCTTTTAAGTGGCAATATCACATTATAATTATCGTGGCATACCTGCCAAAATCTAAAGAGCGTTGTATTGCCCAAGCAGCGATAAGTCTGGTCTTTAAGCAACTTGTCTTCTGTAAACGCCTTGTACCACTTTAGCGCGAACTCGCGCTCTGCGTCAGTTGGATTATAGGCTTTTATGTCGGCTTGTTTTTGTTCGTTTAACATATTTTAAGGTAAAAATTCTAATTTATCTTTAACACCTGCCCGCTTGCGATATTCGAAAAACTCTTTGTAAACTGGATTTTCAGCTATCTCTTGAGGACGTTCTGGCCTATTAATCCAAGCGGCAATCGCTAGTGCGTCGGAATTTGAAACTAATATATCATTCGCATAATAACAATGGTCTTTTTCAACTGTTAGATTATATACGTCTGCACCGTGCTGCTTTTTGTAAACAGCTATTACTGCAATATTTTGATCTATTGGGAAAATATGTTATGTATTCTTGCCCACAAAACTGACAACTTTTTTTATGTTTCTTCTTATTTTTCCAAGATAACCTTGCGATCCTTTTATGAAATTCTTTAGCTGCTTCTGATTTATGCCATTCCGATGCTTTTTCTCTTGCCTTATTAAGATTTTCAAGCTGTTTTTTTCTATATTCTTCTTGTCCCCATAATTCTTGTGAGTGTCTTGAACGATGACTATATCTTTGAACCAACTGTAAATTTTCCAGCCCATTATTATGGGAATTTCCATCAAGATGATGCACAACAAATCCTTTAGGAATTTTCCCGTGATTATCCTCCCAAATAACTCTGTGTAATAACTTTTTCTCTCGCCCTCTCTTACCCGTTCCGTTATAGAAATCTCCGAGATAATATCTACCATTTGACGAAAGCCAATATTTTTTATTTCTATAGATAATAAGCTTTTTAATCGCCATAAAATTAAATTTAATAATTTATATGGCTTTATTATATCACCTATATGCAAAGCGTCAATAGTTAGGAGACCACTATTTGTAAATACTTTATGTTCTTTTGTTCCAATTAATGATTTTCCATTACTAAATAAAACTTCCCAAACTTCTGCATTTTTATATGTTAAGTTACTTTTAATTACTTGTCTTATACCAATAGGGGTAATTACTTTTTCCCCTACTTTTATGTCTTCTATGTTTTTATAACCCTTTATGGTTGAAATTTTAGTGCCGGCAATTAAGCATTTGTCAGGACTCTTTAGCCCTCGTTTCTTTAGATCTTCCTTGCTTTCAATTTTGATTCTTCCGTCTGAGGTATAATCTATCTTCAAACTGGCTAACTGCGCTTTCAGCTCATCGTCTTCAGGTAGTCTTAGTTTCATCCATTTTAAACCGTCAGGCCTTAGCCTTTCTCTTAGATGCCAGTACATCTCAGCTCTTAAGTTGAAAAATCGTCTAGGGTTCTCTGGCTTTGCGCCGGCTTGCACATCAATTACCTTATAGCCATACTTCTTTTCTTCCAAAGAACTATCTAAAACCTCTCTAAGCCGATCAACAACACCACCACCAACACCAACCCCGTCAACTCCAATC
>JBFZAB010000005.1:0-2883 GCA_041309285.1 Candidatus Omnitrophota bacterium | reverse complement strand
GCCCTGTGCCATTGGCGAGGGATTGCGTACCAAGGTTAATGTAAATATAGGCAGTTCCCAGGCCTCGGACGGGGTAAAAGAGGAATTGAAAAAATTAAAGATTTCGGTTCAATATGGTGCGGATACCGTGATGGATTTATCTACCGGCAGGGGACTAAGGGAAACAAGAAAAGCTATATTGGATAATTCCCCTATACCTTTAGGTACTGTTCCCATATATGAGGCTGCCGTTGATGCAAGTAGAAAAACAGGCAGGATTTTTAATATGAAAGCTGCAGACTTAATCCGTACGATAGAACGCCAGGCAAAAGAAGGAGTTGATTTTTTCACCATACACTGCGGATTAAATAAAAGAACACTTCAAACTTTTTTTAAACATAAAAGGGTTCTGGACGTTGTTAGCCGCGGTGGAGCAATTCTTATTGAATGGATGACACATAACAAGAAAGAGAATCCGCTTTATGAATACTTTGATGAAATATTGGATATTGCCATAAATTTCAATGTGGTTTTAAGTCTAGGAGATTGTTTTCGTCCGGGTTCTGTTGTTGATGCAACGGACGGGGCACAGATTGAAGAATTAATTCTGCTTGCTGAGCTAACGCAGCGCGCAAAAGAAAGAGGCGTCCAGATTATTATCGAAGGTCCGGGGCACGTCCCTTTAAACCAGATAGAGACAAATGTAGTATTAGAGAAAAAAATCTGCCACGGCGCTCCATTTTATGTCCTCGGGCCACTGGTTACCGATATTGCTCCTGGGTATGACCACATAACAGGGGCTATAGGCGCAGCTTGTGCCTCGTATTATGGCGCTGACTTTCTTTGTTATGTTACTCCCGCTGAACACCTGCGTCTTCCGACAGTTGAAGACGTTAAGGAAGGGTTGATTGCTTTTAAGATAGCTGCCCATGCAGGGGATTTGGCAAGAGGCAGAGAGGATGCTTTTGAACGGGATAAAAAACTATCCCTTGCCAGAAAGCGCAGAGACTGGAAAAAGCAAATCGAGCTGTCCCTTGACCCTGAGAAAGCAAAAATATACAGGGCCAGCAATAAAACCATTTCTGGTGACGCTTGTTCCATGTGCAGCGAGTACTGTTCGATTAAAATAGTGGACAAGTGTTTAATGAAGTTAAAAAAGCAAATCGGTCGTTAATTTTTATTTTGCGGGTGTAGTTCAATGGTAGAACATTAGCTTCCCAAGCTAACAGTGGGGGTTCGATTCCCCTCACCCGCTTTTTGGATAAAGAATTTGTATTTCATCCCGCACTAATTTTAGAGTGTGGTTTATGTGCAGCAGATTAGTGCGGGATTTAATTCGCACAGCGGCTTATGTCGGTAAAAGAAAACCTCCATAAACCGCGTGTGTTATTAAACAAGCTAACAGCGGGGGTTCCCTGCCGGCCGGCAGGCAGGGATTCTTTCACCCGCTTTACCGCGGAAGACAAGTGATAAAATTATTAATAATAATTTCTTTCTTTGTTCTGTCTTTACCTGGTTGCGCAACTAGTCCGATTATATCTAAAGAAGATTTTCCGTCTCGCTTATCATCAAGAGAAGGGTTATGTCATCAGGTAAAAAAAGGAGAAACCCTCTGGCGCATAGCGAAACTATATGGCGTTGAGTTGGATAGCGTCGTTAAGGCCAATAGGATAGGTGATGCAACTAAAATTTCTCAAGGGCAGACAATCTTTATACCCACATCAGGCAATACAAAACCTGCTTTGATTTCCAAACTGGATTATGGCGACGCAGGCTCATTTGTTTGGCCGGTTAGAGGAAAAGTTGTCTCGCATTATGGACTTAAAAAGAAAGATAATACCGTGAATAAAGGAATAGATATACTGGTTGAAGAAGGCGCTGAAGTGGTAGCTACGAGAGCGGGCAAAGTTGTTTTTTGCTCCGATAAGATAAAGGGTTTTGGCAAAACTATAATAATACAGCACGAAGAATCTTTCGCGAGTGTCTATGCTAATAACGATGCGATATTAGTTAAAGAAGGGCAGCTTGTCAATAGGGGTGAGCTGATTGCCAAAGCAGGCAGGACCGAGCGCTCCGGAGATTATATGCTGCATTTTGAAATACGCAAAGGGCACATCCCTCAGAACCCGTTTTATTTTTTGCCTTGATGCCGATATTTGAATTGAGTTGCAATAAATGCGGAACAAAGTTTGATGAGCTATTAAGGAGTTTAAACCAGCTCAACAATGCGGTTGATTGTCCCAAGTGCGGAGGAAGAGATGTGATAAGAATTTTCTCTGTTTTTTCTATGCGCAGTTCAACGGAAATAAATAGTAATAATCAATCAAAATATTCTAATTCGAACAAGTGCTCAGGATGTCATGGGTCTTCCTGCAGCAGCTGCGGAGGTTAAGCATAGCAAGATGTTTACCGAGCCGGTAACAGCAAAAGATTTTTTTGATAGGCAGTATTTTTTAACCACCCTTATAAAAAGGGCAAAAGGGTTAGGGGATGGATACCGCCAAAATGTTGCCATATTCGGTCCGGAGTATATCGGCAAAACTTCTCTGATACTTCAGTTTATTTTGCAGATCAGAGAGCTATCCTTAAACGGCCTTCCGGTATATCTAGAGGTGACTAATAGCATTCCCTTTAGTCATTTGGTCAAAAGATTTTTAGCTACCGTTATTTTTGATTTCCTGAAAAATAAGGATTCAGATCCTCCGGAAGATTTAGATAAATTAATAAATGGTTCTCGGACAATAATTCCCAGGACAATAGAAGCGGTTGATAAATGTCTGGCCTTGATAGATAAGAATAGGCATGACGATGCCTATTCTTCTATGCTCGATGTACCTTGCATTTTATCGGGAGAGATAAATATGCCCGTAATTTTAATACTGGAAGAATTTCATAATTTCAGCA
>JBFZAB010000004.1:0-16983 GCA_041309285.1 Candidatus Omnitrophota bacterium | reverse complement strand
TCGGGAATTTCTTTTATCAGTTCGAGCTTATAGTCTTCGCTTAATTCCGCAAACAATTTTTCTGCTTCTTTCTTACCGATTTCTTTGCGTTCAAATTTAAGTTTCTTCTTTATGATTTCGCGCATACTCTTTTCTATCTTTTCCAAGTCCTCGGGGAGAAAATTGTGGGGAGAGTCAAAATCATAATAAAAGCCGTCTTCGATCGCCGGACCAATAGCCAGTTTCGTTCCGGGAAAAAGCTCTTTCACCGCCTGCGCCATAACGTGGGAGGTGCTATGTCGTAAGATTTCTAAGTCTATCATTCTGTGTAATATTTAATGTGTAACGCGTAATGCATAAAACATTTAACTTTCCACATTACACAAATTTAATGGTGGGCGGTACTGGATTCGAACCAGTGGCCTTTGCGATGTCAACGCAACGCGCTAAACCAGGCTGCGCCAACCGCCCGCAAAAATTATTATTGCTATACTGTTATAGGGCTATATTGTTTTGTGCCAATATTACAATATGACAATACAACAATTTAGCAATGAAGTGGTCTATGTGGGCGAGAAGGGAGTCGGACCCTTACGACCTTGCGGTCACTGGATTTTAAGTCCAGCGTGTATGCCATTCCACCACTCGCCCGTCTTAGTAAAATAATTACCTACAATGTATTAACCAAGGCGTGGGCCGGATTTGAACCGGCGAATAAAGGTTTTGCAGACCTCTGCCTTGCCGCTTGGCTACCACGCCATTATATTTTTATCCGTTTCTGTTCCTAATGCGGCTTTTGTTTTACAAAATTTTCGCAAAAAATGCTTTAAAGACCAATTTGGCGCATAATTTATCACGGAAATATTGAAAAGTCAAGGCAAAAGGAGGGACGGATGCCACAGTTTTATTGAGCATTGTGATTTATTTCAAAAATTCCCCGAGGCATGCTTTTTGTCACAAGCACACAAACTTATACATCGAGATACCTTATTTCGTGGGCGTGGGTTTCGATAAATTCGCGGCGCGGCTCCACCTGGTCTCCCATAAGAACGGTAAATATTTCATCCGCCTCTACCACATCTTCCAGGGTCACCCGGGTAAAAGTGCGCTTCTCCGGATCCATGGTTGTTTCCCAGAGCTGGGTAGGATTCATTTCTCCTAAACCCTTGTAGCGCTGTACGGTCATTCCTTCTTTAGCGTTGCGCTTAACGTAGTTCAGAACTTCTTTAAGCGTATAAACCTCGACGGCTTTTTTATCTTCTTTAATTCTAAATGAGGGTTTTTCTTTTTCCTGGCGGGAATTATAGTTTCCTATGTCCAGATCCATCTTATCGAGCTTCGAAAGCAGGTCCTTAATCTCTTTGGCCTCAAACAGCTCGATTAAGTCCATATCTTTATCAATCTCTTTGTCTTCTTCTTTATCCGCGCCTTTCTCTTTCTTTTTATCTTTTTCTTTGTCCTCTTTGCTGTTTTTATCCTTTGCCTTTTCCTTTGGCTTTTTTTCGTCTTCCGCCTCTTCGGTGTGTTTGGCTAATTCTTCGTCGTCATAGAAAAAGAGCTCCTTACCTTCTTCCATCAGCCGATAAACGGGAAGGCCTTTTTTCTTTTCCCTCAGGCTTAAATATTTCTCAAAGTCTATACCTTTTTTCTTAAAAA
This sequence comes from Candidatus Omnitrophota bacterium, assembly GCA_041309285.1. GTDB lineage: Bacteria > Omnitrophota > Gorgyraeia > DTHP01 > DTHP01 > JBFZAB01. Next base: position 15,348 of record JBFZAB010000004.1, on the reverse strand, counting down.
CATTCTCGTGTCTTTCTATTTCAACCAATACATCGAGAAGAGCCCTGAGCTGGGAATCGGAAAAGCCCTTTTTATTCTTAAGGCAAGTAACCTCAATCCCTTCCATGCCCATATCCAACAATATGTTGCTCATTTCTCCTTCTGTCTGGATATACTCCTCGCGCTTCCCCCGTTTTATTTTATAAAGAGGGGGTTGGGCAATAAAGATGTGCCCTTTTTCGATCAGGGGTTTCATCTGCCGGTAAAAGAAAGTCAAAAGCAGGGTACGGATATGGCTTCCGTCGACGTCCGCATCAGCCATCAGAATTACCTTGTGATAACGGATTTTGGCAAAGTCAAATTCCTCTCCCACGCCTGCGCCGATGGCAGTAACCATGGTCCGGATTTCGTCATTGCTTAAGATTTTATCTACACGCGCTTTTTCCACGTTAAGTATTTTTCCTTTAAGCGGAAGTATTGCCTGAAATTTCCGGTCCCTTGCCTGTTTGGCACTGCCGCCGGCACTGTCGCCTTCCACAATATAGAGTTCACATAAAGAAGGGTCTCTCTCGGAGCAATCGGCCAGCTTCCCGGGGAGGTTCGCCGATTCAAGCGCTCCCTTGCGCCGCGTAAGCTCACGTGCCTTTCTTGCCGCTTCTCTTGCCCGGCTGGCTATCAGGGACTTGTCGGCAATTTTATTTGCCACGGGGGGATTCTCTTCAAAAAACGCAGAAAGGGAATCATTAACCACGGATTCGACTATCCCCGAGATGTCGGAATTACCTAATTTCGTCTTGGTCTGCCCCTCAAACTGAGGGTTAGGAAGCTTGACGCTGATAACCGCAGTAAGACCTTCGCGCGTATCCTCTCCGGAAAGGGCGGCATCTCCTTCTTTAATAAATTTTTTTGCCTTGCAGTAACTATTAATCGTGCGGGTAAGCGCGGATTTAAAACCGCTTAAATGCGTTCCCCCTTCTACCGTATTTATATTATTGGCAAAACTAAAAATATTTTCGGCATAACCGTCGTTGTATTGAAGAGCGATTTCAATAATAGTCTGGTCTTTTTCCTTTTGAAAATAAACCACTTTATTATGCAGGGGATTTTTGTTTTTATTCAGGTACTCAACAAAAGAAATAACCCCGCCGTCGAACTTAAACAGGTTTTCTTTTTCCAGGCGTTCATCTTTTAAGGCAATAGAGAGCCCCTTGTTAAGAAAGGCAAGCTCTCTCAGGCGGTTTGACAGAATATCATAGGAATATGATATCTTTTCCGCAAAGATTTCCTTGTCGGCCTTAAAAGTTACTTTCGTGCCTGTCTTCTGGCTCTTTCCTATTGCCGAAAGTTTTGATGCAGTTTTACCTTGTTCATAACGCTGATGAAAAACTTTTCCTTCACGCTTTACCTCTACCTCAAGCCACTCGCTCAGGGCATTAACGACGGAAACCCCTACACCATGAAGCCCTCCGGCAACCTTATAAACACGGTGGTCAAATTTCCCTCCGGCATGTAACATCGTCATAACCACTTCAAGCGCGGGTTTCTTCTGTGTCTTGTGTATGTCCACAGGAATTCCGCGTCCATCGTCGCTTACAGAAACAGAGTTATCGGAATGCACCACAACTTCAATATTTTTGCAATATCCACTCATCGCCTCGTCTATACTATTATCCACCACCTCGTAAATTAAATGGTGCAGCCCGCGGGTAGATATATCCCCGATATACATTGCCGGTCTTTTGCGCACGGCCTCAACGCCTTCTAAGACCTGGATATTTGTTGCGTCGTAGCGCGAATCTTTTTTTGTTTCCTGTTTTTCTGCGGGCTCAGCGGATTGTTTCTTTTTGGCCATAACCTTTTAACCCTTTCTTTAAATAAATATACTGTTGTGTTTTACGAAAATGCCCGGGGTTGGTGGATTAAACTGCCCCGATACGAAAGCGCAATTCTTTCAGCGGGCGATCGAGAAGCCTTTTCTTCATTTTGCGAATAAGAAGTGCCTTGCAAACATTCAACTCGTACAGCCAGCTTGTGCTATCCACATTAATTATTAATATTCCGGCCTTAAAAGCCACGGGTTTTGTATGGCGCACCACTTTTTTCCCAGCAACTTCTCCCCAAATGTCAACAATGCCTGCCCGCGGAGTATTCTTTTTTTTAATTTCTTGAAAAACTTGTTCAATAATGTCTTTAACGGAATCTGGGTTCATCTTTACCCAAGCTGCATAGGAAGAATAATATAAACATAGTTTGCCGCGCGTATTACCCCGGGTTTCTCGGCATCTTGTAATTCAAAATAAATATCTTCATCCTTAAGATTCTTGAGGACGTCCATTAAATAGTAGGGATTAAATCCCACAGTAAACTCCTTTCCCCCATACTCTACCCCCACGTCTTCTTTCGCCTCTCCTATCTCGGGAACAATTTTAGAAATCGTCATCCTATCTTTAAATATGTCGAGCTTGATGGACAACGACTCGGCAGTAGCAAAAAGGCTGGTCCTTTTTACTGCCTGTAAAAAAGCCTCCCTCTTTATTTTAATTTTATTTTTTACCTCTTCAGGAATTACTTGGGCATAGTTAGGAAAATCCCCTTCCGTAAGGCGGGATATAATCAAAGTGTCGGACAAATCAAAACAGACATGGTTTTCGTTACAAATAATTTTTACATTGCCCTCTTCTTTTAGCGAGCGGCACAACTCTTGAATAGCCTTTATAGGAACAATCATTTGAAAATCATTCCCGCCATTTTCGGGAGTGTGTTTATAAAATGCCAGCCTTCTCCCGTCGGTGGCGACCACATTTAAGGTTTTGTCTTTTAAATTAAAAAGTGCGCCGTTTAAAACATACCTGGCTTCATTATGAGATATAGCAAAAGACGTTAAGTCCAGTATTTTTCTCAATTCTTTTTGCTCTATAGTAAGTGTTTCTTTTTTTTCAATTTTAGGAATTTTAGGGAATTCTTCACGAGGTATGCCCATTAATTTAAAAAAACATGCTCCACAGGCGATATGAATACTATTGTTCTTTTTAACTTGGATGTTTATATCCTCGTTTTGGGGGGCTTCTTTAATAATTTCTCCAAACCTGCGCGCTGGTATCGTTATACCCCCTTCTTCTAACACTTCCGCTTTAACTATCTTAGATACACCTAAATCCAGGTCAGTTGCCACTATGCGCACCGAATCCTTTTGGGTTTCAAATAAAAAGTTGGACAATATGGGTAAGGTTGCTCTGGTGGGTATGACATTTTGGATTGCCTGGACTCCGTCAAGTAGTTCCTTGTGATTTACTTTGATTTTCATTTTTTCTCCTTTCCTTTTATTAGTATTTAAATAAATATAAACCGTAGAAGAATTAGTAGTAGTTTTTGTGAATTTGTTAATAACGCCATATCTTAATTTTGTGTGGTAAGTTACAAGGTTTTTATATTGTTAACTCTTTTGTGTGTTTCTTGTTTTTATCCACAACTTATCCCCAACTACTCTTTTACTTTATGAACCAGTTTCGCAACTAAATCTTTCAGGTCTTTTTGCTTTTCCATGTCTTTTGCGATTTTATTGCACGCGTGTAAAATGGTTGTGTGATCTTTTCCCCCAAAATACATTCCTATTTCAGATAAAGAATGCCCTGTTAGTTCCCGCGAGATGTACATGGCCAATTGTCTGGGAAAAACCACAGCCTGGTTCCTTTTTTTGGTGCGCATATCCAAAAAGCGTATACTGAAGTGCTCGGCTATCTTTTTTTGAATATTCTCTATTGTAATTTTATTTTCCTCTTCTTTAAACATATCTTTTAGAACCTTTTTAACTGTGTCCAAGCTTATTTTTTCCCCCTCAAGTGTAGAGTGAGCAATAACCCTAACCAGCGCTCCTTCGAGTTCTCGGATGTTGGTCTTAACTTTTTCAGACAAAAGCATGGTAACCTCTTGGGGGACTTCAACACCTGCCAGCTCCGCCTTTTTTCTTAGTATTGCCGTACGGGTTTCAAAATCCGGCGGCTGAATATCTGTAACTAGGCCCCAGCCGAAACGTGAAACCAGCCGATCTTCCAACCCCTGGATATCCCTGGGAGAACGGTCGCTGGAAAGAATAATTTGTTTGTGAGCGTCATAAAGAGTGTTAAAGGTGTGAAAAAATTCCTCCTGAGTGCTTTCTTTCCCGGCAATGAAGTATATATCGTCGATAATCAACACGTCCACGTTACGATATTTTTCGCGAAATTTCGGGGTAGTACGATTCTGAATGGAATTTATAAGCTGATTGGTAAATTCTTCGCTTGAGATGTAAGTCACCTTTGTGTTTGGACGGCAGCTTAAAACATGATGCCCTATTGCCTGAAGAAGGTGTGTTTTTCCCAGCCCGACATCGCCATAAATGAATAAGGGGTTATATGCCTTAGCAGGTGATTCTGCAACTGCCAGCGCTGCGGCGTGGGCAAAACGATTACTTGGTCCAATAACAAAAGAATCAAAAGTATACCGCGAATTAAGCCTGGCCTTCTCTTCCGAATCCGGCTTTATTTTCGTTGCTAAGGCCTGAGGGGCTGCTTTTTCTCCGCTGAGGGAAGACAGGGTTAAATTAATTTTTACGTTTCCCAGCCCGACTTCTTTAAGGCTTTTTTCTAAGAGATCTCCGTAATGTTCCTTAAGCCAATCCTTAAAGAATTGATTTGGTGTCTCCAAGGTAAAAGCTTCTTTTGTAAGGCTTACCGGCCTAAGGGACGCAAACCAGGTCTCGTAACTGTGGGGGTTAATTTTTTCTTGAATGCTGGCCATAATTTTCGGCCACATTTCCTGGATTTTTTTCTCATTCATAATGTCAATATAATATATAAGAAAAAACTTTTGTCAACAAAATATTTTAACTTATCCACACTTTATTCACAGTCATCTTAAAATTATCCCGGCTTTTGTCCCGCAAGGGTTTTTAAACAGAAGACGATAAATTTGGCAGAGAAGTTTTAATTTTCTTGACTTGAAACAAATTTTCTTTTAGAATAGACCTTCCTCAATTTTTATTCTGCCGCTTAAGGGAAGAAGGTTGAGGGAAGGGGTGTTTTTGTCTTTACCGGATGAGGCCGATCCCGTTACCAGATTTCTACCCCGCCAAGACGAAGTGGGCGAATAATGCAGCGGGACATCGCTCGGAGGAGGCGTATTCAGCTTGGGTTCCACGGGTAAAACCCGCGGGTTCCAGAAATAATTTTAAAGGAGGAAAAAATGAAAAAACATCTTAAGCCCATTACTTTACTGAAGCGTAAACGTAGACACGGTTTCCGCGCGCGTATGGCTGACCGGTGTGGTCGAACGGTGATAAAGAAAAGACGGCAAAAAGGAAGAAAAAGGCTTACTCCTTAACCAATGCCGGAAACCCGTATGAATATCGGCAGTGTTTTGTCTAAGAGTATTATCTTTTTTTTGAGGGTTTATCGAGGTATTTTTTCCCCGCTACTGCCCCATTCTTGCCGTTTCTGGCCCAGCTGTTCTTTTTATATGCAAGAGGCGATCGAAAAGAAAGGGGTTTGTAAAGGGTTAATCCTGGGGGTTATTCGTATTCTAAAATGCCATCCGCTTAATCGCGGAGGCTACAATCCTGTGAGGTGAATTTTATGGAGAAAAAAAGTATAATCGGTCTGCTCGTGATCCTCCTTATTATTTTAATTTATCCCTACTATGTAAATAAGTTCTCTCCACCGTCGAAGATATCTTCCCCTGCGATAATAAAACAGAGAGAAGTTGTCCAACCTGCGGAATTAACCCCCGTTTTACCATTAGCTAAAGAACAGCCGCTCGCTTTTAAGCAGGCTGATACTGTTCATGATACGGTTTTACAAAATAGCCGAATTTGGGTCAAACTGACCAATCAAGGGGCAGCCATTAAAGAGATACGGTTGATACGGTTCAAAGATTCTGAAAATGAAAATGGTTTAAGTATTTGTGAAATAAATAGTTACGATAAAAATATCTTTGGATGGGTTGACGCTTTTTTTGGCTATGAGCTGAATAGCCCAAATTACGAATATACGGAAGAAAAAGGCCGGGTTACCTATAGATTGATTTTGCCCGGACTTGTTGAGGTAGAAAAGATTTTTTATCTGGAGGAAGACTCCGACCTGATTAAGACAGAAGTGCGGCTAAAAAATCTGGGAGATAAACCTTTACCCTCTGCCTTCAGCCTTTTGGTTGCCGGTGGTTTGTCAACAAAAGAAGCATTTGAAGAAAGGTATCTGGAATTGGATGTTTTTTACCAGGGCAAAATTCAGCGAAACCCCCTAGGGGCATTAAAAAAAGGCAAGGATTATATAGGTCCGGTTAGCTGGTTGGCCGTGAAGAATAAATACTTCTGCCAGGTTCTTACCCCCCTTTCCGATAAAATTTCTTTTGCTGCCAAGGCCGAGGGCAAGAATGTTATGGTAGTTGCCCGCATGCCGACGACAATTATCCCGCCCCAGGGAATGCGCGAGGAAAGATTTAGTCTTTTTGTAGGGCCTCTTGACACAAATCTCCTGGCGCAGTATAATAGTAGTTGGCGCGAAATTATCAATTTTGGCATGTTTGACAGCATAGCCAAGTTTATTTTAAATATGCTCAAAAACGTTTATGCCATATTCAAAAATTATGGAATAGCCATAATACTGCTCTCAATCCTGGTAAATGTGGTTCTTTTTCCTTTTACTTGGAAAGGGCTTAAGTCAATGCAGCGCTTGCAGGCATTACAGCCGCAGATGGATGTTTTAAAAAAAGAATATGCCAAGGATCCTCAAAAATTAAACCGCGAGATTATGGAACTTTATCGCAAAAATAAGGTAAATCCTTTTGGCGGATGTCTGCCCATGATTTTACAAATGCCCGTATTTATCGCTTTGTATCAGGCCTTATCGCGCGCTATCCAGCTAAAAGGGGCTTCTTTTCTCTGGATAAAGGACCTTGCGGCGCCGGATGCTCTAATCAGATTTCAATCCTCCCTGCCTTTTCTCGGTAATTCTTTTAATCTCCTGCCCGTAATAATGATTATAGGTACTTTTTTGCAACAGAAAAAATCCCAGGCTTACGCCGCAGCTTCTCAAAAACAAATGACCTGGTTTATGCCTTTATTTATGGGGTTAATTTTTTATAATCTTCCTTCAGGGTTGATTCTTTATTGGGCGGTAAGCACTTTTCTCAATGTAGGATTACAAAGCTTACCATTTGCCCGGCATTCCCCCGAAGGAGTTGCCCGCGGCCTCTAATTTTGAATGTCCGTAGGTTGTTTTTCACGTGAAAATGGCTAAGATTATCTCTGTTTGTAATCAGAAAGGCGGAGTAGGTAAAACTACTACCTGTGTCAACCTTTCTGCCTTTATGGCCCATTTTGGCAAGAAAACACTGGTTGTTGACCTTGATCCGCAGGCTAATGCAACCAGCGGTTTAGGTATTGACAAGAAAGCCCTCAATTTTTCGGTATATAATGTGCTTTTGGGAGAAGTTCCTATTAAAGAGGCTGTTCTCCCCACGGCTCTGGAAAACTTAAAGCTTATTCCTTCTAGCCTGAGTCTTATCGGAGCGGAAGTAGAGCTGCAAAAATCCGAAGGCCAGCAGCACTGCCTTAAGAATTTATTAAATAACGTTTTACAGGATTTTGATTTTATTTTTGTAGACTTGCCTCCCTCCTTAGGAGTGCTTACTGTAAATGGGCTTACGGCTGCACATTCGGTAATTATTCCTGTGCAATGTGAATATTATGCCTTGGAAGGACTAAGCCAACTTTTGATTACCATTGAAAAAATAAAGCAGGCTTTCAATCCGGATCTGGCCATTGAAGGGGTCCTTCTTACTATGGCAGATTTTCGTACCACTCTTTGTCACGAAGTCATTAATGAAGCAAGGCAATATTTTAAGGATAATGTTTATCAGACTGTAATACCCCGAAGCGTGCGTCTTAGTGAGGCGCCGGGTTTTGGTAAGCCAATATTACTTTATGATCCCAACTCCAACGGGGCGATAAAATATGCCGAACTCTGTCAGGAGGTTATGACCAGAAATGGTTTTTCTGGAGCAGGATTGCCTGTTACGGAGAATAAGCTGTAACCCCTGTTTTTATAAAAGTTTAGCTTCTGGAGACAAGAGGTTTGAACATTAGAATCCCCGAGTTTTTAGCCGGCTATTAAAGCATTGAATCTCGGGACAGAAGGAGAAAAATATGGAAAAAAGAAAAGCCCTGGGCCGAGGATTAGAGGCTTTGATCCCGACTCTGGCAATAGAGAAAGAATTACAAACCGTTGTGAATATTAATGTTAACGAGATAAAGCCTAACCGATTTCAGCCCCGGCAGAATTTTATTCCCCAGATGATGCAGGAATTAAAAGATTCTATTCGCGAGAAAGGCTTTATTCAACCCATCCTGGTCCGGCATGCCGCGGAAGGCTACGAATTAGTAGCCGGAGAAAGGCGTTGGCGCGCAGCCAAAGAGCTTGGAATTACACAAGTGCCTGCAATTATTAGGGATATAAAAAATGATGCCGATCTCTTAGAAATTGCTTTGATTGAAAATCTTCAGCGTGAAGAACTTAATTCTATTGAAGAAGCCCAGGCTTTTAAACGCTTGGGTGAAGAATTTGGCCTGGGGAACAGCCGTATTGCCCAGATTGTAGGTAAACAAGAAATCTCCGTTATTAATACCCTGCGACTGCTCAAGCTTCCTAAAAAAGTTCAGGACATGATTTCTCAGGGGTTTTTAAGCGAAGGGCACGGCCGGGCAATTCTTTCCCTGGAAGGCGCCGAGGCCCAGGTATCTTTCGGCGAATATATTGTTAAGCATGGTCTATCCGTAAGAGAGGCTGAAAACCAGTCCAAAAAAAATCGTCCCAAAAAAACACAGCACATATCTTCTCGCGCAACCAAAAAAGATGCCCAGCTAGTTGCCTGGGAAGAAGAGTTACAGAGGATCCTGGGGACAAAAGTAAGGATTATACATCGCAGAGAAAGAGGAAAAATAGAGATGGAATATTATTCTCTTTCTGATCTTGAACGCCTGATAGGTGTTTTATTTAAAGCAAAATAACCACCATTTATAAAAATAATTAACCGCGGGAGACAGTGAATATGGAAAAACCTGAAATGGAACAGACTTTAGTAATTATCAAGCCGGACGGCTTAAAGAAATCATTGACGGGAAATATTCTCACCCGGCTGTCGGAGACAAAGCTTGAAATAATGGCCGCTAAGATTGCGCGTCCCTCGCGCGAGCTTGCCGAAAAACACTACCAGCATATGCGCGAAAAACCTTTTTTTGGAGAACTTATAAGCTATATGCGGGGAGATTTTCACGACCGTCACAAAGTCATGGCACTTGTTTATTGGGGAGAAGAGGCAATCGATAAAGTAAGGGAAATTTGTGGTGCTACAAACCCTGAGGAGGCCGATCCCACCACTATTCGCGGTGCCTACGGAAGAATCACTACCAAGGGCGTTTATGAAAATGTGATACATGCCTCGCGTGACCCGGAAGAAGCAGAAAGAGAGATAAAGCTTTGGTTTTCCCCGGATGAGGTTATTATAGAGTTATATCCGACGAAAACAATCGAGGAGACAAAGGTAAAAAGAAAAGTTTGGGCCTAAATTAAGATGTAATTTACATAAACGTAGTAAGTATAAATTGCTGTCCGAATTTAACCCGCTGTTTTGCTTCGTGAAACGAAGAAGACGGGGTAAGGTAGATTAATCAGGGGGGGGGGTAATTATGGTCAGGAGTATGACGGGTTTCGGGAAAGCCGAAGGAAAAATAAAAAACGGTACGATGCATATTGAGATAAAATCGTTTAATCATCGTTTTTTTGAATTTAGCGGAAAGTTTCCCGGGGAACTGGCTCCTTACGAGGAGGAAATAAAAAAGGGCATCAAAAAGAAGATCCGTCGGGGCTCCATTAATGTTGCTTTTTTATACACCAAAGGCCCGTCCGGAGAAAAATGTGTTAGGATCGATTCTAAAATTGCCAAGCGTTATTTTAATCTGTCTAAGGAACTCAAAAGAAAACTTTTTTTAAAGAATGATTTGGGTATAAAAGACATACTTTCGTTTCCCGGAGTGATTGTTTGCGAAGAGATAAAAGAAGACCTGGGCAAAAACTGGGGTGCCGTAAGGGTTATTTTAGGAAAGGCCCTGGGGAATTTAGTTGCGGCCAAAGTACGAGAGGGAAAAGACTTATCTCGCGACCTCGCAAAACATGTTTCTGCCGCCGGACGTGCGGCCGACAAAATCGAGATCCGTGCAAAAAAGGTAATACAGGGGTATGAAAGGAATTACAAGGCCAGATTCAAAAAACTCCTGGGTAAAAATATCGAGCAGGAACGCTTGCGGGATGAAGTTGCTCTTTTTGCCAGGGGAGCGGATATATCCGAAGAATTAAGCAGGGCAAAAAGCCACATTGAAAACATGCGCCGCTTGTTGTCTTCGGGTGGTGACATAGGAAGGCAATTTGATTTTGTCGCCCAGGAATTGTATCGCGAGACAAATACCATAGGCGCCAAGGGAAATGACTATGAAATATCCAAAGAAGTGGTGATTTTGAAATCCGAGATCGAAAAAATAAGAGAACAGGTACAGAACATCGAATAATGAAAATTATAAACATAGGATTCAATAATTCTGTAATGCTGGATAAAATTGTGGCAGTATCTGCTTCTGAAGCTGCTCCTATGAAGAGGTTGCGCGAGGAAGCTCGCAGGCAAGGGCGCCTTTTAGATGTTACAAACGGCCGCAAGACGCGTTCGGTAATCGTAACCGATTCAAACCACGTGATCCTTTCCGGTATAGAACCGGAGACCCTGGCCGATAGAATAAGAAAAGAGAGGATTTGACCTTCGAAATGAAACGGAATAAGAAAGGGCTGATTTTTGTCGTCTCGGGACCTTCGGGTTGCGGGAAGACTACCTTGGGAAAGAAACTGATCAGAAATTTTCCCGACGTGGTTTTATCCGTTTCCGTTACCACTCGACCCAGGCGTAAAGGCGAAAAAAACGGACGAGAGTATATTTTTGTCGACGAGAAAAAATTTGTTTATCTAAAAAAGCGGAATCAGTTCTTGGAATGGGCAAAGGTTTTCGGGAATTTTTACGGGACACTGCGCCAAGCGGTTAGAAAGAGTATAAACAGAGGCGAAGACGTTATTCTCCTTATTGATATACAGGGGGCAATGCAGATAAAAAAGAAGCTGCCCCATGCCACATTTGTTTTTATCAATCCGCCGTCTTTGAATGTCTTAAAAGAGAGGCTGGAAAAGAGGGGGCTCGATTCGGCTGTTGAAGCAGAAAAGCGCCTTAGGAGAGCAAGAGAGGAGATGGCCTGCAATAAAGAATACGATTATAATATAATAAATGACAGAATAGAGGTGGCCTTGGAGCACCTTAAATCAATAATCATTGCGGAAAGATGCCGTGCTAAGAAGTGAAAGGGGGTAAAATGTCGTATATTCCTATCGAGAAGGTCATTAAAAAAGTTGGCAGTCTTTATAAAGTGGTAAATCTTGCCTCGAAGAGGGCGATTGAGATAAGAGATGGGGCAGAGAGTCTCGGTAAAACCAGTTCTACTAAGCTTTCAACTCTTGCCCTGGAAGAGGTAATGCAAGGAAGGATTGATTACAAGAGAAAACCGCTGAAGAAATAAGAAGACAATGAGCAAAAGAGAAATAATTTTGGGAGTTACCGGAAGTATTGCCATTTATAAGTCCTTAGACCTGATTAACCGGCTCAGGGCGAAGAATTTCAATATTACAGTAGTAATGACGGAAGAAGCCCAGGAGCTTATAAGACCCCTGACCTTCCAGATTATTTCCGGGAATCCCGTCTATGCTGAAATGTTTATTCCTGTTGGGAAACCTAGTACCTCAACTACGCTTAAGGCGAGTCTTGCCCATATTTCTTTAGCAGACAAGGCAGACCTTATATTAATCTGTCCCGCCACAGCAAATATTATAGGTAAACTTGCCTGCGGTATCTGCGATGATCTTCTGAGTACGACGGTCATATCCAGCCGCGCCAGGATTGTGATATGCCCGGCGATGAACGAGAATATGTACAAAAATACATTAGTGCAGGAAAATATTGCAAGGCTGAAAAAAATAGGAGTCAAATTTATTCCCCCCGTGAAAGGCAAGCTTGCCTGCGGCAAAGTCGGCCTCGGCCACCTTGCGCCCCTTGAAGAAATAGCCAGGGTAGTTATTCAGGAAATGAAATGAAGCACTCCGTTCACAAACAAGAATCCGCAGTCCACAGAAACGACAAACGCTTTCGCCTGCTTATTACCGCCGGACCTACACAAGAACCGCTGGACCCGGTGCGCTTTATTTCAAATTATTCCACAGGAACTCTTGGGTACCTCCTTGCCCGCCAGGCGCAAAAAATAGGACATGAAGTTGCCTTAATCAGCGGCCCCGTAAACTTGCCTCTTCCCGAGGGAGTAAAATTTATTCCCGTAAAGACGGCGGAGGAAATGTATAGAGAAACGCGAAAGCTTTTTTTAAAATCCGATTGTCTGATTATGACTGCGGCAGTCTGCGATTTTTGCCCCGCAACTCCTTTCCGGCAAAAAATAAAAAAAAGAAAGAGTCTTGGTTTAAAGCTGGTCCAGACCAGAGATATTTTATGTGAGATGGGAAAGATAAAAGGGAAAAGAGTTATTGTCGGCTTTGCCCTGGAAACAGGAAACTTAATAAAAAATGCCCGGGAAAAAATTAAAGGCAAAAACATGGATTTAATTATTGCTAATAAAGTGAGCCGCAAAGAAGTTCCTTTCGGGAAAAACAGCCTGAAGCCTTTGTTAATGTTTAAGGACGGAACCATACAAAAAATGCCCGTTTATTCCAAATCCCGCCTTGCCCGGATAATACTTCGCAAAATAGAAATGATTCGTTGACGGAACCAGCCCAATTTTTCTTGCAATTCAGCGCCATTTTTTGTATAGTGTCACAATTAAGGTTTTTATCCCGGAACTTGCATCAGACCTTTCCTTGATATGTATTAGGTAAGACCTATCTTTTCCGGATGAGCAATTTAAATAATCTTATAACTTATTGTAACTGAAATAGATGTTCTATTGCTTTCTTGCTTCGCAGGTGAGCAACACAGAAAAGTGTTAAGCAAATTTCGGGATAAAGGGACAAAGGTGGGGGTTCGTTTTTCAATGCTCTAAGCATAAGGGCCGTATAAAACGCAAAAATACAAAGGCAACTAATGAAGCCGATTGATTTTTATCAGGACAGCAAGTTCATCTATCTTATCCAGATGCTTCACAGCAAGGCATCCTTTAATGATATCCTGGAATTTATATTTAATTCTTTACATGAACACCTTCCCTATAACTGTGTAGGGATAGCGGCAGTTAACGAAGATAAAGAAACCATAAACACCCGTAAGGTAGTTTCCTGCGGCCACGTTAACAACAGATTTTATGAAACTCCGCTAAGCGATACCATCTTCGACTCTGTTATCAGGACAGGTCTTCCGGCAATAATAAATAATCTTGAGGTTTACCAGGGTAAACACCTCAGTTCTGCCTGGTTAAAGCGGGTAGTTGAAGAAGGAATTCGAGCAAGCCTTGTGCTTCCTCTTAAAGTAAGAGGGGAAAATGTCGGGGCAATCTTCTTTTTTAACAAGGAAGCAAATGTCTATAACGAGGAGCACCTCGAATTTTTAAGATTTTTATCCGCGCATATTTCCACAGTTTTTGAGAAAAGTTTTTTAATGAGAGAGCTGGCCCTTACGACAGTTATGGGTCTGGCTAATCTTGCGGAGAAAAGGGATTTGGAAACAGGGCAGCATATAAGAAGACTCAAACATTATTCGCGTGCCCTGGCAATTGAGCTGGCTACTAATAGTGCATATCGGGACAGAATTGATGAGGAATTCATTCAGGATATTTTTGATTTTAGTCCCCTTCACGATATAGGCAAAGTGGGAATACCCGATGCAATATTAAGAAAACCGGGGAAACTTACCTTTGATGAATTTGAGAATATGAAGAAACATACGATTATCGGCGGGGAGATAATGGAGGCGGTTGAAGAAAATTTAAAAAGCAAAGGTTTTACCTTTTTTAAAATGGGGATAGATATTGTTTATTACCACCAGGAAAAATTTAACGGTACGGGCTATCCCCGCGGCCTGAAGAAGGAGAATATCCCCCTCTCAGCGCGCATTGTCTGTGTCTGTGACGTGTTTGATGCCTGCAGTCTGCAGAGGGTATACAAAGAAGCATATTCGTTTGAAGATTCCTACCAGATTATTAAAGAGGGGAGAGGAACACATTTTGACCCCGTTATCGTCGATACCTTTATGAATATCCGGGGTAAGATAGGAGAAATCTACAGCCGTTTCCGGGATTAAGAGGCCGTCGGGCACAAAATTAATTTTTATGGATCAAAAAGATTTAAATTGTTAATTTTTTAAGGAGGAAGTTTTTATGTATGACCGCAACACAAAAATTATCCCCATAGATATAGAAAATGAAATGAAGTTTTCTTATATCTCTTACGCCATGAGCGTAATTGTGGGGCGCGCGCTTCCCGATGTAAGGGATGGTCTTAAGCCGGTGCACCGCAGAATCTTATATGCCATGAAGGAACTTGGATTAGAACACCCGAAAGCCTATAAGAAATGCGCGCGTATAGTCGGAGAAACCCTTGGTAAATTCCACCCCCACGGAGATGTTGCGGTTTATGATGCCCTGGTAAGAATGGTACAGACTTTTTCGCTGAGATACCCGCTTATCGAAGGACAGGGTAACTTCGGATCCGTGGACGGTGATACTCCTGCGGCCATGCGTTACACGGAGGCACGTCTTGCCCAGATTTCCGCCGAAATGCTTGCCGATATTGATAAAGACACTGTGGATTTTTCTCCCAATTTTGACGAAACACTCCTTGAGCCCCAGGTTCTTCCTTCCGCTCTTCCCAATCTCCTGGTTAACGGATCAAGCGGAATTGCTGTCGGCATGGCTACAAACATGCCCCCTCATAACCTGAGTGAAGTAGTCGATGGAATAATAAAAATAATTGACGATCCCGAGACCAGCGTTGAGATTCTTATGAAAATAATCAAGGGGCCGGATTTTCCCACCGGAGGAATTATCTACGGAACCGAGGGGTTAAAAGAAGCATACCGTAATGGCCGCGGTTTAATTAAGCTTCATGCCCGCGCAGGAATAGAAGAACAGAAGTCAGGAAAAGAAACAATTGTCATTACCGAAATACCTTATCAGGTTAATAAAACAAATTTAATCGAGCAGATTGCCGGGCTTGTTCAGGACAAAAAGATAGAAGGAATATCCGACCTGCGCGATGAGTCGGATAAGGAAGGCATGCGTATAGTGGTAGATTTAAAACGCGATACCAATGC
>JBFZAB010000003.1:0-13299 GCA_041309285.1 Candidatus Omnitrophota bacterium | reverse complement strand
CCGGATCTTGGCATCCTCTAAAATATGCATCAGGCGCTAGTTTTTTGGTTCACCCCTCTGAGCAGTGAGTAATTTTACTGCCGCATCATAACATTTTTCAGGCTCGGAAATTAATTTCTCTGCTTCGCTCAGTATTTCCTGGACGCGCCGGCGCTGTTTACGCACCAGTTCCTCAATCAACGGCCTTCTGTCTTCATAAATTGTAGTTGTGAAATCAACGGCACCGGAAATAATCAACGGAGTACGCGCCTCATCAATTAAGATAGAGTCTACTTCGTCCACGATCGCATAAAAAAGTTCTCTTTGCGCCCGCTCTTCTTTATGAACAACCATATTATCGCGCAGGTAATCAAAGCCAAATTCATTATTTGTTCCGTAAGTCACATCGCAGGAATAGGCCTTCTGCCTGTCTTGAGGGGAATAATCGTGTTGAATTACGCCCACGCTTAGGCCAAGCGCCCGGTAAAGTGGTCCCATCCATTCGCTGTCGCGTTTGGCTAAATAATCGTTTACCGTGACCACATGTACGCCGCGTTCAAACAAAGAATTAAGGTACACCGCAAGCGTTGCAACCAGAGTCTTACCTTCTCCGGTTGCCATTTCGGCAATTCTCCCCTCATGAAGAACAATTCCACCCATCAGCTGCACATCAAAATGCCTCATATTAATCGTGCGCCTGCCTGCCTCACGTACCACGGCAAATGCCTCGGGCAGTATTTCATCGAGGATTTCTTTCTCAACTTTTTTACGCTGTTCCTTTTCCATTTCCTCTGCGCGGTAATCGGATAATTTTTCGCGGATGCGCGCCTTAAATTCCCCGGTTTTAAGTAAAAGCGCCTTGTTATCCAATTTTTGCATAGCAGGTTCCAAAGCGTTTATCGACTCAACAACAGGTTTTAACCTGCGCACTTCGCGTTCGTTCTGTGTACCAAGAATCTTTCTTAGAATAAAACTAATCATATTGTCTTAAAGTTATGTAAGGTTATGTAAGGTTATGTAAGGTTTCATAATGTTACATAAGGTTACAATTAAAACTTAATTTATTCTCTGTAACTTTACGTAACTTTAACTAACTTTATGTAACCTTAATTAACTTTCGCTCTTCTCGCCTTCCACTTCAAATATGCCTGCATAAATTCATCGAGTCTGCCGTCTAAAACCGCCTGGGCATTTCCCGTTTCCGCTTCCGTCCTGTGATCTTTGACCATCAAATAGGGATGCAGTACATAAGAACGAATCTGGCTTCCCCAGGCAATATCCTGCTTATCTCCGGAAAGTTTTGCCAGCTGTTCTTCTTTCCTCTTCAGTTCCAGCTCATACAGGCGGGACTTCAATACCTTCATTGCTACGTCTTTATTCTGGTGCTGGGAACGCTCATTCTGGCAGGAAACAACTATTCCCGTCGGTATATGCGTAATCCTTACCGCCGAATCTGTGACGTTTACGTGCTGTCCTCCGGCACCGCTGGAGCGATAAGTATCAATACGCAAGTCCTTATCTTCTATCTTTATATCTGCGCCTTCTTCTATTTCCGGAATTACGTCCACGGATGCAAAAGAAGTATGCCGGCGCTTATTGGCATCAAAAGGAGAGATACGCACAAGCCTGTGTACACCCTGCTCGGACTTAAGGTATCCATAGGCATAATCGCCTTTAATAAGGATGGTAACGTTCTTTATCCCCGCTTCTTCTCCCGGAAGGATATCAAGGGTCTGTACCGAAAACTTTTTTTCTTCCGCCCAGCGCAGAAACATCCTAAGTAACATGCTTGCCCAGTCACAGGATTCCGTTCCTCCCGCTCCGGCGTTAATACTTAAAATCGCGTTACCCCTGTCGTGCTCTCCTCCCAGAAGACGGGCAAATTCCAGATTCTCAAGCTCCAGACTTAGTTTCTCTAAATCCTTCTTTATTTCATCCTGGGATTTTATATCGCTATCCTCAACGAGGTTACTCAGCTCACTTAAATTCTTAATATCCTTCTCTGCTTTTTCCCAGGGTTCAATAAGATTCTTCTCTTTCTTGAGCTTTTGAATTATTTCGTTAGCAGTTTTGGGTTTATCCCAAAAACCGGGCACCTTTAATTCTTCCTCCAACCCCTCTATAACCTTCCGGTGCGCGGCAAGGTCAAAGATACCCCCTCAGGCCTTCCAGCCTCTCTTCCAATTCCTTTAGTCTTAATTTAAATTCTTCCAGCATATCTTTATTCCCTTTTGCGGTTATTCTATTACAGTACGGAATAAATTACAAACAAAAAAGCCAAGAGTGGAGTTTCTGCGGCTCAAAGGCCAAAACTCTCTCCCCGAAACAAAAAATACATTCCACCAATTTCCATCAACGGTCTTTAGACTAAGGATTTTGCGGAGGGCTTACAAAATAGCTTTTTCTTTTTTAAGCAAGAACCTCTTCTTTTTTATTCCCCCGGAGTACCCTCCTATTGAACCGTCAGAACAAATAACCCTGTGACAGGGTATGGTAACAGGGCAGGGATTTTTATTCAGGGCCTGCCCTACGGCGCGATATGCCCGGGGACTACCGATTGCTTGCGCAACCCATTTATAAGACCGCACCTCGCCTCTGGGGATTTTCTTAACTACCACATAGACCCGCTCTTGAAATGGGGTGAATTTAGGAATTTTTCTCAACCTCTTTACATTCAAATGTCGAATCCTTTAATGCCTAATAACTAATAAATGTCTAATTCCTCAATGTCTAAAATAAAATTAGGCATTTGGGCATTTATACAACACCTTTTTCTTTTCTCAACCCTACCCTACTTTTCTACCCTACACCTAAAAAAGATTTTTTTCTTAATCTCTTGTGGTAAGTTATGGCGAAACGGTGTGCTTCATCGCGTATCCTTTCTAATAATTGAAGAACTCTTGAATCCCGGGGTAATTTTAATGGATTCTTTCTCTTTAAGGTATAAATACGCTCCTCTTCCTTGGCCAGAGAAACAACGTCAAGTTTTGAAAGTCCTAATACCTTAAGTTCCCCGTAAGCTGCTTCAAGATGCGCCTTTCCGCCGTCGATAAAAATAAGGTCAGGAAGAAGGCCATTTTCGTCTTTGAGCCTCCTGTAGCGCCTTGAGACTATTTCTCGCATCATACATAAGTCGTCTGTCCCGGAGGCAGCTCTGATTTTAAACCTGCGGTAATTATTTTTATCGGGTATACCCTGATAGAAACTCACCATCGCACCCACCGCCTGGCGGCCCGCTATATGCGAAATATCAAAGGCTTCAATACGTAAGGGTATGCGTTTTAGCTTTAATAGTTTTTTAAGTTCGCGCAATGTCGTATCTTTTCCGAAACGCAATTCCTTAAGATTTCCTAGCGCTGTTATCTGGTCTCTTATTCGCGCAGCCTCTTCGAATTTTCTCTCCCCTGCTTTATCGCTCATCTCTCTGGCCAATATATTTTCAAGCACTCTTCCCTTCCTTTCCAGAAAAAGGCAGACTTCGCGAATACGCAGTTTATAATCCGCTTCGCCTATTTTATTAGCACATGGTGCAGGACATAACCTAAGAGCATAATAAAGACAAGGTTTCTTGGGAAGATTTTTGCAGGAGCGGTAAGGAAAAACCTTGCGCATAATTTTAAGGGCTTCCTTTAAAAGCGCGGCATCGGTGTAAGGCCCGAAATACAGCGAATTTTTTTCTTTTTTTCCTCTATAGATAAAAACGCGGGGAAACTTATCACCAGTCGTAATTTTTAAGAGGGGATAACTTTTATCATCCCGATAACTTACATTATAACGGGGTTGATTTTCTTTAATCAGGCTTGCCTCCCAGAGAAGGGCTTCAGCCTCGGAACCCGTGGATATATACTCGATATCTGCGGATTTTTCTCTGAGCTGCTTTTCTTTGATGAGGGGGGATCCTTGAAAATGCGAAGCTACTCTTTTGCGTAAAGAAGCCGCCTTGCCGATATAGATAATTTCGCCCGCTCTATCCTTTATCAGATAAACACCGGCTGTTTCGGGAAGATTCCTTATTTTTTCTTTAATATCCATGCCTTAAGATTCTTAAGCTCTTCGACCCTAAAAAATGCCGAAAAGAAAACATATGAGATTACGCTTATTAAAATAGTAACAATTATGCGGGAAGATTCTCCATTTAAGAAAATCCCTGCTTTTAGGTATGATAATTTTGCCGCCGCACCCATACTAAGAGAGGCCAGAAGTATACGCAAAGAGGAGAAGATAATTTCTTTATATTCCAGATCCGCTATTCTTTTCTTAAGCAGGATAAATAAAAAAAGGAAATTCGAAGTAGCCGAGATTGACGTCGCCAGCGCCAGTCCGCCGACCTTTAAAGGAAACATGAGTATTAAGTTGAGAACGACGTTGATAATAAGCGAAAAACTGGCGACCTTAACAGGTGTAAATGTATCCTGCATCGAGTAAAATGCCGAAACAAGAATCTTTATCCCCGCATAGGCAAAAAGCCCCAGAGAATAAAATGTAAGCGCGGATGAAGTAATTCCCGTAGAATAGGCATTAAACTCCCCTCTCTCAAAAAGAAGAGATACGATCGGCCTAGCTAGAACCATAAGCCCTACCGCCGAGGGAATAGTAATAAAGAATACGCTACGAAGCGAAAATGATACGGTACGGGCTAAATTTTTGAGGCTGCTTTCCTGGGATTGCGTTGACATCGTCGGTAGAGCCGCCTGGGCAACCGCCACCCCAAAAATAGCCAGAGGAAACTGTACAAGGCGGTTGGAATAATAAAGTGCTGAAACTCCGCCCGCCCCAACAACTCCGGAAAGAGAAGCCAGCATCGTATCCACAAACAGGTTTATCTGATACACGCACGACCCCAGGAAACGAGGAAAAAGAAGTTTTGAAATTTTGCCCATTGCCGGATGTTTAAGGGAAGATTTGGGATTAAACCTGAAACCTGTTTTAAAAAGGGGAATGACCTGTATAAGAATCTGGATAACTCCTCCCAGAAGAACTGCCCAAGCCAGTCCGTATATACCCAGATGTTTTGTCCACCAAACGGCTCCTATAATCAAGCAGATATTCAACATGGCAGGAGAAAATGCAGGCGCGGCGAAAGACTTGAACGAATGCATTACGGCCATCAAAAACGCACTAATTCCTACAAAAAATATGTAGGGAAAAATAATTCTGGTAAGATTTATTGTGGTCAAAAATTTCTGCGGGTCAACTTTAAAGCCCGGGGCAATTATTCTGACGATTAGGGGAGAAAAAAACACTCCTAAGACAGTTATGGCCGCAAGTAAAATGGCCATTAGCTTAAAAAGCGCATTAATCAAATTCCAATAATCGTTCCTATCTTTTTTTACCAGATATTCGCTAAAAACGGGAACGAATGCGGCATTCGCGGCTCCTTCTCCGACAAGGTCACGCAAGAGGTTAGGTATGCGGAAAGCGACGAAGAAACTATCGGCAAAAACGGATGTTCCAAAAATTTTGGCAATAAAGATATCCCGTATAAATCCCAGCAGGCGGCTGATACTGGTTCCAAACCCAATTATGCCTGCCGAACGAGCCAGTCTTTTGTGGATTGTACTCATCTCCGGAAAGTAGTAAGTAGAAAGTAGGAAGTAGAAAAACGGTATAATGCCGAATTAATTAATGACTAATACCGAAATAATTCCTAATGCTTCAATGTCTAAGAAGCTTCATAAAAATTATGTACTTGGGCATTCGAGTATTAATCCGTCATTCGCCTGCCTACCGTAGGCAGTGGTTTCGTCATTAGTCATTCAAAACTTTTATTCTCGCTACTTATTCCTAAAATATGCTTTGACAATAATCCGGCTCTATGGTAACATTTTGCTTCAAAATATAACCAAGGTATAAAAAGGGAGGGTTAAATGCCTATACATCATACAGCCTTTAAACAGATAAAAAAAGACAAGAAACGCACTTTGCGCAACAAATCGGTAAAATCAGAACTTAAGACTTATTTGAAAAAATTCGAGTCCCTTATCGAAGAGAAAAAAAATGAGGAAGCAAAAACTTATCTTAAGAAACTTACCGCCAGTTTATTTAAAGCAAAAACCAAAGGCGTAATTCACAAAAATACCGCGGCCCGCAAAATATCACGCCTCTATAAAAAACTGAACAAACTAAGCCCGCCTAAATCTACTAAGTAAGAATCACAGCGGTAACTTTCCTATAATCCAGGACTCAAGCGCAAAATAAGGCTTGAGTCTTCCTGTTTTTATGCAACTGTCGATATAAAGCAACTTCTTTAGCTTGTTCTCCAGCTCCTCCATGCCAATCTTGCGCACGGAGCTAATAAATTTATCGAAGTAAAATTTTATCCCGAGTTTCGCCTGAATTTCTCCCGCATTTAAACCCTGCCCTATAAGTTTTTTTGCTTTATATATTTTATTCAATTCCTTGGCAAGTGTCCTGACAAGCGCATCGGGTTTAACACTGAGCTGACTCATCTTCCTCAGTATATCTACCGCGCGGGATATATCCTTGTCTAACACGGCATCCAGTATTTTATATGCGTCGGATTGAACCTCTCCTCCGATAAAATCCGCCAGGTCACGGGCTTCAAGCTTTGACTTATCTTTCGCATAAAGGCATACCTGGTCCACAATAAATTTAAGCCGCATTAGCGATTTTCCGGCATTTGAAACAATCAGGGAAATTTCAGGATCATAAATTTCCTTGCCGCGTTCCTTTGCCCATGTCTTTATACGCCGAATGAGTTCAAATTCTTTCAAATAATTGAAATTTGTGGTTTCTAAATTAGGGCATTTCAAACAAATTAGCTCAAGTACGTTTTCTTTCTCAGAAGATTTTCCTCTCCTGCGGCGTAAATTAAGCCCCGAGGTAAGGACAAGGCAGGTGCGTTCTGTCGGACTATTGATATAGGAAATGAGGCGTTCCAACTCGGCAGGTTTAAGCTCTTCTACGCGCTTGATTACTATTATCTGATTTGAAGAAAAAAGATTTGCTGTCCTGGCAACGGCAATTATTTTTTCAATATCAAATTCGTCTTCGTCTCCGGCCCAAAATACATGATAGGCGGGCTTGCTTTCTCCTGAAGCAGATTTATAGCTTTCTCTTAATTTTTCTATCGCCTCTTCTTTTAAAAATTCTTCTTCCCCGGAAAAAAGAAAAACACGAGCTGAATTTATTGAGCTGTGGGAAAATTTTCTCTCCTTAGGCAAAGAAAAAAAGGGGGACGTTACTTTAGTACTCGGTACGGGTATAAGGTTTTTTTCAGGATTTTTTGCGGGGTTCACCATGATTCTACGGTCAAATTTACAATGCGCCTTGCTAAATCACTGACCGCATCTTCCAGGGCAGCAGCTTCGGTTTTGGCCAAAGGTCCGCTTAGGCGATAAGTTGTATCACCCGTAAAATTACTCCTCTGCCAGATAACGCTGCCCTCTTTGTCTTTTAATATTATATTTACAACCACAGAAATCCGGTATTCTTCAACATTGTCGGATTCTGTATAGCGAAGCACCTGCTTCATATAATCGAGGAGCTCGCCCTCAAGTATGAGGCCTGCATCTTCTTCTTTCGCTATAAGCAGATTTCCGTCATATATAAAACGGCTGATAAGGGCATTTGTAATTTTAGTCTCGAGCCCGGGATAATAGGTTTTATATTCCGGGGTTGCTGTCTGAATTTCAACTTTGTTGGCGAAGTTTTTAACAGCAAGGGTCTTAAATTCCTTTGATATGGCCGAACGCGTGGTATAACCGCAACCGGAGAATACAACAACAGTCACCAGAAATAAAAGCACCCCACCAAAACCTGCCAGGGCACCCGAAGGTTTAAGAGAAAAACAGTTAATCTTATTTCCAAGATTTATTTTTTTCATCTTTTGTCCGTTTAAAAT
Source organism: Candidatus Omnitrophota bacterium (assembly GCA_041309285.1). Lineage (GTDB taxonomy): Bacteria > Omnitrophota > Gorgyraeia > DTHP01 > DTHP01 > JBFZAB01. The sequence continues at coordinate 5,456 of JBFZAB010000003.1, read as the reverse complement.
TAAGCTGAAAAATAATTTAATTGGATTTGAACGGCGCCAAAATCGATATGCGCTCTAAGGATTTGGCAGCCCAAGACGTATCGGAGAAATCCTTTACAATATCCTCATAGTAGATCAAGGCAGACCTAAACTGTTTCCGGCGTTCGTAAAATTGAGCAGTCTTATAAAGGCTCTCCGCCTTCTTGCTCTTCATATCCGAAAGCATCCTATCCGCATCTTCCCGCAAGGGAGATTCAGGATTGATTTTAATAAATTCCCTTATCTCTTTTATGGAAGAATCGGTCTCTTCCTGTGTATAATCGGTTTTGGGAGCGGTTTTATAACCGGCAAGCCCTATCTGATATTTTGCTTCCTGGGCAAAAGTGCTTTCGGGATAATTTTTAGCTAATTTTAAGAACGCCTGTTTTGACTCATCAAATCTGCCTAACTGACGAAGGATTATGCCTACCTTATATTGGCTAGCGGCGGCATATTTACCGTAAGGGGCATTATCGACCACCTTCTGGAATATCTCCAGCGCCCTATCCAGAGAAGAATACATATCGAGACCCAAGAACTTGTCTTTATGCCCTGCAAAATAAAGCTCCCCTATCCTGTATTCTTTCTCGATTACCTCTTCCACCTTCTGAGTATAGGGGTATATATCAATAACTTTCTGGTAGGCAAGAAAGGCTTCATAAAATTTGGAAGTTTCCTCGAGTGACGCACCGATAAAATATTGGGAATCGCAGGCCTGGGAAGAATTGGGATAACTTTTTATGAGTTTCTTAAATTCCTTTATGGCCTCGGGATATTTCTTAGCCATATAGAAACTCATTGCCCAATCTAATTGCTCCTGGGGATTATCTTTTGCCGCGTATCTGGGGTTTACCCATTTACCGGTTTTTGGGGTCCATATCCAATAGGCAAACGCAGCATTAACCCAGCAAACGCCCAAAACAACAATTAACGAAAACATTACCTTTCTTGCCATTAAAACCACCCTTTCCTCTCTTCCTGTGAAAAATATTACCATACGATAAAACAGTCTGTCAATTTAATTCTTTAATTCAATTACAGTTATAGAAAATACTTGCATTAATTTTTTCGATTTGCTAATATTTACCTGAAACAAGCCGTAAGAGTGTAAGATAATTATCTTACACTCCGGGAAAAACGGAACCCCGGACTCCCTCCATGACAAAACTCGTTTCGTAGATTTTACGGAGCGGATCAAAATAATCATAAAAATATGGCTTTAGAGGCTAGATTAAGACAGGAAATTGTCCAAAAATTAAAACTTTCTCCGCAAATGTATCAGGCGATCCACGTCCTGGAATTAACTTTACCTGAGTTAAGGGAACTCCTCCAGCATGAATTCCAGGAAAATCCATTAATAGAGGTTGAGGAGAGGACAAAAAAAGAAGAACCCCCCGAAGAAAAAGAAAAAAACCCTGAAGAAAATATTTCCGAATACCTTGCCGACGGAAACGAATCCAATAAAGAGGAACGCCAGAAAAAGAGGGATTACCGCGAAAGTCTGATAACCCGCCCGCCAAATTTAATTGAAGAGCTGCTGCACCAACTTAGGCTAAATGATATCTCGGATGAGGAATATTCTATAGGCGAGACAATAATCGGCAATATAAACGAAGATGGTTATCTCACTATAAGCTTAGATGAAATTGCCCAGAGCTTAAATAAGGATAAGTCAGCAGTTGAGACGGTACTATCGATGGTTCAGGATTTACTCCCTGCCGGAGTCGGGGCAAGAGATGTAAGAGAATGCCTGCTTATCCAGTTAAAAAAAAGGAACAAAGGCGATTCCTTGGCCTACAGAGTAATAGAAAGCCACCTGGCGGAACTGGAGACCCAGAAATATGATAAAATCTGCAGGGATTTAAATATCCATATGGATGAGTTAAAGGCCGTCCTCAAGGAAGTCTCCGCCTTAGACCCCAAACCCGGAAAGGTAATAGACAGCGAGAATCCTGTCTATGTTATGCCGGACTTAATTCTTGAACAGGAGGAAAACGGAAACTTTACCGCGAACCTAAGTAATGATTACCTGCCCGATATAAGAATTAATAAATACTATAGTCATCTCCTCAAAGATACACACACGCCGGATGATGCAAAAAAATACATTCAGGAAAAAATGACATCCGCGGAATGGATAATCAAGGTTATAAAACAGCGCCAGGAAACCATTACAAAGATTGCCCAATACATAGTCGATGTGCAGAAAGATTTTTTTGAGCAGGGCAAGGGCCACCTTAAACCGCTCTCCCTTTCCCAGGTAGCAGAAAAGATAGGGGTAGACGAATCTACGGTAAGCCGCACGGTAAACGGAAAATATATCGACACCCACATGGGTATATTTGAACTTAAAAGTTTATTCTCTACGATAGTACATAAGGATGAGGGAGAATCCATATCGGCCGATATCTTAAATTTGAAGATTTCCGAACTTATAAAATCCGAAGACCGACATAATCCTTTAACTGATCAGGAAATATACGACAAACTAAGGACGGAAGGGATAAATATCGCGCGCCGAACAGTAACCAAATACCGCGAAGGACTCAATATATTAGCCTCACATTTAAGAAAAGAGAAATTATAAATCAAGCGTTGATTTAAAAGGAGGAAAAACAAAATGCCTAAAGATGTGGAAAGGCCGTTTCCGGAAATAATCGGCGAAAGCCCGAAGATGGACGAGGTATTTGAGGTAATGTCCAAGGTAATCAAGACAGATAGCACCGTTTTAATCACCGGAGAAACAGGAACAGGTAAAGAACTCATAGCCAGGGCAATACATTACAACGGCCCTCGCAAAGACGGGGCATTCGTAGCGGTAAACTGTTCGGCGCTCACCGAGACGCTTCTTGAAACCGAGTTATTCGGGCACGTCAAAGGTTCGTTTACCGGAGCAATTGCCGAAAAAAAAGGCCTTTTTGAAATAGCAGACAAAGGCACATTCTTTATGGATGAGGTGGGGGATATCAGCGCAAATCTCCAGTCAAAACTGCTTCGCGTAATTCAGGAAGGGATAATAAAAAAAGTGGGCGGCACTCAGGATATAAAAATAGACATCCGCCTCATTGCGGCAACTAACCGGGACCTTACCAAAGAGGTTGACCGCGGCGGATTCCGCAGGGATCTCTACTATCGCCTGAGCGTCATAGAAATCCACATACCTTCTTTGAGAGAACGTAAGGAAGATATACCTTTATTGGCAAACCATTTCCTGAACAGGTTCTCTCAAAAAATAAATAAGGGCGCCAGCGCTTTTTCTTCCGCGGCCATGAAACTGCTTACTGACTATGACTGGCCGGGAAATGTAAGGGAGCTTGAAAACGAAGCCGAGCGCGCAATAATTTTAACCGAAGGACCGGAAATTAAACCCGATGACCTTTCCGAACGCCTGCGTTCCGGCGGAATAGCCATGAAAATCGAGGAAATTAAATCGCGCTCCCTCAAGGGCGTAATAAACGGTTATGAAAGAAGGGTTCTCTCGGAGGTTTTAGTCGAGATGCACTGGAATAAAAGCCGGACAGCTGAACTCCTTGGCATAACCAGGCAGGCGTTGAATAAAAAGATAGACCGTTACGATTTAGACCGCAGAAAGATAAAGAAGAAACCTTAAATTTAAAGATAAAACAGCGGATATTTAGGCAGGTGGCTGGTGAGCGATAAAACGCGCGATCCTTGATTTCGAATCCTCTTCCATATTCATAAACTGGCAGCCGAGTTCGTAATTGTCGCTGTAGTGTTGTTTTTTGGCCCAGACTATCTTTACCACCGACCTTAAACCCTCGGTCTGAGGCTCAAGCCCAATATTGATTACCAGCCTGTTTCCTACAGGCACTAATTTACTGGAAGTAAACTTTACACCCCCCTCGCTCAAATCCTTGGTTATCGTATCGCGGGGCAACTTATCAAACTCCCCTATTTCCCGAAACTGCATGGGAAGGCTGGCATAAACCCGCTGGTATTTCCTCCGTTCATCGTCAAAATATGAATTTAGCATAAATTATTCTCTTACTTTATAAAGTAAAAAGAACAGCCTATTTTTCTCCCCTAACCCCATATCCTTTTAACCTCTACTCCTACATTCCTACATCAGGTATAACACGATTTCCGAAAATCGTCAAGAGGGAAAATTTATATTTTCTGTTTCGAAGACAACTTAATGTTTAGTATAAAGAAAATAATAGCCAAGATAAAATAATAGATGAAAATAACCGGAAAAGAAAAAATATTGGTACCGGCAGAACCCAAAGGAATCCTGCTTAATAGAGCGCTTCCTTTGATAAGCATACCTATGCCTAATATATTAGTATTCGCTAGAATCTGCGCAACAACAGCCGAAATTAAGCCTGCCAACAAGGTCATAAAACCTACCGTAAGCACCAAGAACGATAAAGGAATCACAAAAAGATTCGCCGCTATTGCAACAGGCGTAATAATCTTAAAGTAATATCCGATTACGGGAATAATGCCGAGCCAGGCACCAAAGGAAACAGTCAAGAGTCCAAGAATATAGCGATTTATTTTCTTAAAACGCGAATATGGAACATCTCTTTCGGGAAGTAAGATTGTCCTGTGCTTAAACCACTTCTCCATCAAAGGAACCAGTGTGATAATTGAGAGGATGCTTAAAAAAGATAATTGAAACCCCGCGTTAAAAAGCTGTTGCGGTTTGAAGATTAAAATAAGCAGGCAGGATAACGCCAGAGAATTTAAAATCTGATGGCGGCGCAAAAAAAGGAGGCCTGTAATATAAGTTACTGCCATAATTGTTGACCTTATCACCGGAGAACTTCCTCCCGTAAGCAGGGCATAACCTATAAGCATAAAAATAAGTGCTGTGTAAGAAATGCGCCGGGGAATTCTTAAAATTCTTAAAAACAGATAAAATATGTAGCTGATCAGCCCGACATGCAAACCGCTGATGGCCAGGATATGGATTGTTCCGGTTTTAACAAAGGTATTATTGATTTCCCTGGGTATTCCCACACGGTCCCCGATAATTAAGGCCGTCAATATAGCCCTCTGGGGATAAGGAAGGGTCTCGTTGATTATTTCCCTGAACTTTTCTTTCAGGCAAAAAATATGTTTTAGAATGTTTTTGCTTCGTTTTACTACTATAAGGGAATCCGGATTAATCTTTAACAGGCCATAAATTCCCTGGTTTTCCAGATATTTTTTATAGCTAAAACTTCCTTTTGATATCTCATCCTTGGCTTGGTAAATTTTTCCTTTTAAAACCAGGATATCGCCAAATTCAAAATCCGCCCTATCTACTAACAAACTCGCCTTAACCTTACCTAAAGCAGGATGCCAAGCGCCGTTTTCTTCAATAGCTAACGTTTGAAGAGTAAACGTTGTTTTTCTCAGCCGCCCGGGAATATCCATTATTTCAATTCCGGAATAAACCTTGCCTTTTAACCATACTCCTCTTGCTTTTACGG
>JBFZAB010000002.1:0-3622 GCA_041309285.1 Candidatus Omnitrophota bacterium | reverse complement strand
CTTACCCAATCTCACCAGGAGGGCGTGGTATTCATTATAGAACTTGGCAGAGTGAATTAAATTATCCGTAAACAATTCCTGTATATCGGCATAAGCCGCTTCCTCTTTGATTAATCCATGCCTGGAAAGCACTCTCTTGGTATAGGCATCCACGACAAACACCGGTTTGTTCCCGGCGTAAAGAAGAATGCTGTCACAGGTTTCAGGTCCTATCCCGTTTACTTCCAGCAATTTATTTCTTAAAGCCAGAGGCGAAAGAGAAAACATCTCATCCAGCTTGCCATTGAATTCCTGGAAGAAAAAATCTAAGAAATACTTCAGCCTCTTCGCTTTGATATTATAATAACCGGATGGCCTGATTAACCGGGCCAATTTTCTGGAAGGAAGGCGATATAAAAGGCGAGGATTGAGGAGTTTTTCTTTCTTCAAATTATTTATTGCTTTCTCGACATTCCGCCAATTTGTATTCTGGGTAAGAATGGCTCCAATAATTACTTCAAAAGGAGAATCTCCCGGCCACCAATGTTGTGGTCCGAAAGAATCGAGAAGTCTATCAAAAATCTGCCTTAGTTTTTTCTCTATTTTTTTATCTTTAACCACAAGAAGAATATAACATAACTCCTGCTTTTTAGAAATAAAAAAGGCCGAGTATTTCATCGGCCTTCTTAATATAAGAATTAATCAGTAATTGATTTAAACCCTGACGGGTACTTTCTGTTTTATCTTCTGCCAGGTAATAACCAATGAAGAGGCAATATAAACCGTGGAGTATACTCCTGAAATCATGCCTATGAGCAGACAGAAGGCAAAGTCATTTAATACCGCTCCGCCCCAGAAATAGAGCGCAAGAACCACAAACAGCGTGACTATAGAAGTAAGCAGTGTCCTGGACAAGGTCTGATTTACGCTTAAGTTAATAACTTCAGACAGGTTTCCTTTACGCAAAAGGCGCATATTCTCTCTCACCCGGTCATAGATAACTATAGTATCATTTATGGAGTAACCCGCGATGGTAAGGAGTGCTGCAACAATCGTCAATGACATTTCCCGGTGAGTCAGCGCCAGAAGCCCGACTGCTAAAAGGACATCATGAAAAAGGGCAATAACTCCCGCAGCCCCAAAATCAAAATGTTTGAAACGCATCCCCACATAAACCAGGATTCCAATCATTGCCCAGATAAGCGCCCAAACGGCCTTTCCTCTTAACTCCCTGCCTACAGAGGGGCCTACTTGTTCAATACGCCTAACTTCAAAAGAATTATTGGCGAAATCTTCTTTTAATTGCTCGGTAATACTTTCAGTTTTCGCTTGTGCCGTACGGATAATCATTTCTTTGGAACCTGTTACCTGTTGAATGGTGGCATCATTAACGCCTAATTTATTTAGAGATTTCCTGATATCTTCCGCCTTTACCGTATCCTTAAATGAATACTCGGCAAGATACCCTCCGGTAAAATCTATGCCGTATGCCCTCTGCCCTCGCGTAAAGAAATAGGTAAGTCCTCCGAGAACTACTGCTATCGAAATTAAATAAAAGATTTTTCTCTTGCCGATAAAATCAAACTTGGGCTCTTTCTTAAATATCTGAAGCATGGGGTAAGATTTGAGCATGTTCCCGGAAATCAGTATATCTAATATTACCCGCGTTACTACAATTGCCGTAAACATGCTGGCAATAAGACCTATAGTTAAGGTAACCGCAAAACCTTTAATAGGACCGGTACCGAATTGAAAAAGCAAAATTGCGGCAATCAAAGTAGTCAGATTTGAATCAAATATAGCGCTAAAGGCTTTATTATATCCTGCTCCTATGGCGGCCTTAAGCGACCGGCCTATTTTCAGTTCCTCCCTTATTCTTTCATTAATCAAAACGTTGGCATCAACGGCCATACCCAAACTTAGGGCCAGACCGGCAATACCAGGAAGCGTAAGTGTGGCATGGAAATATCCCAGAGCACCGAGAATAATAACAAAGTTAAGAATAAGCGCAATGTCAGCAATCAGACCTGCCAGAAAATAATATATGAGCATAAAAAGAAAAACGAGTACCAGTCCGATATAAGTCGAACGCAAACCTGAATTAACGGAATCGCGGCCTAAGCTTGGTCCGACAGTGCGTTCTTCCTCAATAAGAATAGGGGCAGGTAAAGCACCGGCACGCAGAACAATGGCTAAATCGCTTGCTTCATCCATGCTGAATTGACCGGAAATCTGAGCTTCTCCTGAAGGTATTTTTTCGCGTATGACGGGGGCAGAATGAACATTGCCGTCAAGGACAATCGCCAGTCTCTTACTTATATTTTCTCCGGTAACCTGGGAAAAGATTTTCGCACCTTGAGGACTGAATTTTAGTGATACGTAGGGAGAGCCAAACTGGCTTTCAAAGCTCACGCGGGCATCAACAAGGGTATCGCCCGCAAGGCTTGCCTTTTTGCGGACTAAAATAGGCTCCTTATCTATGTATTTCAACTCATATTCGTCCAACAATCTCCCCTCTATAGCCTGTTTCAGCAGTTCGGGATCGTCAGAAACCAACCGGAATTCAAGCTGTGCCGTCCTTCCGATGAGTTCAATAGCGCGGTCACGCTCGGTAATGCCAGGGAGTTGAATAAGGATACTATCTGCACCCTGTTTTAATATGGAGGGCTCTTTTACGCCAAACTGATCAACACGGTTGCGGATAATCTCGAGCGCCCGGTCTACCGCATCGGCTTTCGCGTTTTCAGGAAGCGCCGAGGTATCCACCTTTAGAACCAGATGCATACCCCCCTGTAAATCAAGGCCTAAATTAATTTTGTCCTTCAGAGGAAACGCATTCCAACAGGCTACAATGATTACGGCAAGAACTAAGAAAACTCTCCACCTTAAGTTTTTAGACATTATTATTGATCTCCTTTTAATGCGTCCCGCCTTTTGCGGAACGAATTAATCCCGCCGATAGAATAATGGCGGGATCAAATTCAGTCGTATAACTTATGTTTGCTAACACTCCATAAGTTATGACTTTATTTGATAAGCAATCGCCGACTTTTCTACTAAAATTTTGGCATTGTCATCCACTTTAATGACTACGGTTGTATCTTTTATATCAACGATGGTTCCGTGAACACCCCCGGTTGTAACTACGTTATCGTTCCTTTTCAAATTTTTCAGTATATTTTCATGCTCTTTCTGCCGAGCCTTCTGAGGCTTGATAATCATAAAATAAAAAACAAAGAATATGAGTATAAGCGGCAGTAAACTTACAATAGGATTAGGGGCAGTTCCCGGTGAAACGGCTGCTACGGCAAGATTTGAAATCATATGATCTAACATCTGCTACCTCCTTTTTTAAAATGCAGAACTGATTAGGATTTTAGCGTTGTTTCGCGCCTGCCTACCGGTAAGGTAAGTAAAATTTAGCGCAGTTCAGCGCTACAAGACTATCATTTCCCGAGATATTTTGCAAGGAATTCTTTCTTAAACTCCGAAAAGCTATCTTTCGATATCGGCTGCCGCATATTCTGCATCTGATTATTATAGAAATATATATTATGTACGGAGACCAGCCTTATTCCTAAAATCTCTCCGGAGTTAATAAGATGCCTTATATATGCTCGAGTATAATTCTTACAGGCAAAAC
>JBFZAB010000001.1:0-3909 GCA_041309285.1 Candidatus Omnitrophota bacterium | reverse complement strand
GGTCAAAAATGTACTGATTAGTATTGGCGGGGAGATTTTTTGTATTGGTGAGGGGATCAGAAAAAATGGATGGAATGTCGGCATACGGCATCCGCTTGAGCCCGATAAAATTATTGCCGCCATGAATTTAAGAAACAAGGCAGTTTCTACTTCAGGCGCATATGAGAATTTTGTTGAGATTAAAGAAGAACGCTTCGGCCACATAATTAATCCGCGGACGGGATATCCGGTAGAAAACAATTTAGTCAGCGTAACCGTTATATCCGGTGATTGTGTGATGGCCGATGCCCTGGCTACTGCGATTTTTGTTTTAGGGAAAGAAAAAGGCTTAAAATTTCTTAAGAAGTATAAGGCAGAGGCTGTTCTTATATCGAAAGATAAAGATGGTTTAGATGTATGGGTTAGCGATAGTTTAAAGAAAAATTTTAAAGAATACAACAATTGACAGCCATGTTTAAAATTATCAGTACAAAAAATATTGCTCCAAATGTCTTCTCAATCGAAATATCGGCTCCCGATATTGCCCAGAGGGCAAAACCCGGGCAGTTTGTAATGTTAAAGATTAACGAAAAGGGCGAAAGGATTCCTTTGACTATAGCCGATATAGATAAAACAAAGAATACGATAAAGATAATTTTTCAGTCGGTAGGAAATACCACCAAAATGCTTGCGACTTTATCCGTATCGGATTCAATAATGGATGTGCTCGGACCTTTAGGTAGAAAGACGGAGCTGAGACATTACGGGACGATTGTAGTAGTGGGTGGCGGAGTAGGAATTGCAGAGCTGTATCCGGTAGTCAAATCATTTAAAGAGCTGGGCAATAAGGTATACACTATAATAGGAGCAAGGTCCAGGGAACTTCTTATATTAGAGAAAGAACTGAAGGCGCTATCAGATTCGTTATGTATTACTACTGACGATGGGACATATGGGGAGAAGGGTTTTGTTACAGATGTATTAAAAAGAATATTAGAAGGGGGAGAAAGGATAGACCTTGTTTATGCCATAGGCCCGACTATAATGATGAAGAAAGTATCCGACACCACGCAGGTTTTTAAAATAAGCACAGTCGTTAATTTAAATCCGATTATGGTCGACGGAACGGGTATGTGCGGATCCTGCCGCGTTACGATAGGAGGAAAAGCGAAATTTGCCTGTGTTGACGGACCGGAATTTGATGCCCACCAGGTTAATTTTGATGAACTACTTCTACGGCAAAAGACATTTGTTACTCAGGAAAGAAAATATCTGAAACCTTAGAAGCAAATATGGAAATGGAAAAACAAAAGCGTCCTGTTATGCCGAACCGCAGCCCAAGAGAGAGAATTAAGGATTTTAATTCCGTTGCTCTTGGACTTGAAGCGGAACAGGCGACTGTAGAGGCTAAAAGGTGCCTGCAATGCAAAAAGCCTTTATGTGTGAAAGGCTGTCCTGTCGAAATCGATATTCCGGCGTTTATAAAATATATTGCTGAGGAAAATTTTGCGGAGGCAATAAATAAGTTAAAGGAAAAAAATAATTTACCTGCCATTTGTGGAAGGGTTTGTCCTCAAGAAGACCAGTGTGAGAAGGCTTGTGTTTTAGCCAAGAAACTTGACCCAATTGCCATAGGATCATTGGAGCGGTTTGCGGCAGATTGCGAAATGAAATCTCTAAATAACGCAAAATCAGTACACCCCTGCCTGCCGGCAGGCAGGAAACTACGCGAAATACCTAAATTAAAAGTGGCGGTGGTGGGTTCCGGACCCGCAGGCTTAACTTGTGCGGCGGATTTGGCCAAGGCAGGATATATTGTCACTATTTTCGAATCTTTGCACATACCCGGTGGCGTTCTTTCCTATGGTATACCGGAATTCAGACTTCCCAAAAAGATAGTTGAGGGAGAAGTGGAATATATAAAGAAGTTAGGCGTGGAATTACGTACTGATATGCTCATAGGTAGAACCCTGACACTTGATGAACTCTTTGAGCAGGGTTATTCGGCAATATTTGTTGGTACGGGTGCCGGACTTCCCCAGTTTTTAAGTATCCCGGGCGAAAATCTTAATCGAGTATACTCGGCAAACGAATTTCTTACCCGGGTAAATCTGATGAAAGCATATCTTTTCCCGGAATATGATACTCCCATAAATATAGGACGGAAAGTAGCGGTTGTCGGAGGGGGGAATGTGGCGATGGACTGTGCAAGAGTTTCCTTGCGCCTCGGTGCCGAAAAAGTTTATATTGTTTACCGCCGTACCAGGGCCGAAATGCCGGCAAGGGCAGAGGAAGTAATTAATGGAGAAGAAGAAGGGATTATCTTTGAGTTCCTGACACTGCCTAAGAAAATAATCGCAGATAATGAAGGATTTGCTGTCGGTATGGAGTGTTTAAGGATGAAATTGGGTGAATCCGATAAGTCCGGAAGGCCCCGTCCGGTAATTATAGAAAACTCCGAGTTTATTCTGGATGTGGATACGGTAGTAGTTGCCATTGGACAAAGACCGAATCCGCTTTTAGTCCAGGCAACTCCCGGACTTGTTACGGGAGAAATAGGAAATATTATGGCTGATCCGATAAGCGGTGCAACTTCTATTAAAGGTGTGTTTGCCGGCGGCGATATAACTACGGGAGCGGATACGGTTATTTCGGCGATGGGGGCGGGTAAACGCGCAGCACGCGCAATAGACAATTATTTAAAAACCCTAAATTCGAAATCCTAAACCCCAAACAAATACAAAATTAAAGACTCAAATATAAAAAACAAATTTTGTTCAGGATTTTGAAACTATAGAGAAGTTAAAACTAAAAAGTAATAAGGCAGTCGATATATACAGCGCTTATAGTTGCGGTCGGTTTTATCCTGGTAGGCAAGTTTATTTTCAAAGTGCTCGGGATTACGGTTGAAGATTTCTTGATTGCCGGAGGAGTAGTCCTTTTTATCATCGCCATAAATGACATACTTAGCCCTAAAAAGAAAGCCCAGGTCCCGATCGAGTCTTTAGGAGCGGTTCCTATCGGTGTTCCTTTGGTGGTTGGCCCCGCTGTACTCACTACCTCCTTGATGATTACAAGTTCTTATGGGCTTCTTCCTACATTTATCTCCGTATTCATCAATGTTTTTCTTGCCGGAGTAGTATTCTCTTACTCCGAACGCCTGATAAAAGTTCTCGGGGAACCGGGGACCAAGGCCCTTTCCAAAATTACCAGCCTTCTGCTTTCCGCAATTGCCGTAATGATGGTGCGTAAAGGTATCTTCATGATTCTTAAACTCAACCAGCCCGGATAGACAACTCTTACCATTTTCTATTTAGGCAAATTTTCCTGTCTGTTAGGCAAACAAATCTGGGTTAGAAATCTTTCTATCCCTTGACAAAATGCTACAAGCATGTTATAATTAGTATGGAGACTTAAAAAGTATTTAATAGCATGCGGCAATGGAGGATAAAATGTGGTCAGCTAATAGGCAGCATCCAGATGATTGGTTAAATTTCATCGAAGACTTCCGGGCGTATGAGAGGAAAACCTGCCTTAAGGATAAAGAAGATGCTCTTCTGGACCTCTATTCCCAGTGGCTGAAGACCAAGGATGAGAATTTAAAATCTAAAATCAAGAATCTCGCGGATGAAATTAAACGACTTGATCCCCATCTGCATTTTGAAGACCTGCTGAGAAGATAAGTTTATGACAAGCTGCTCTTAACTCTTCCTAATCGTTATGGTATTTTTTTTGGTAGCTGCTTACCTGAAACCAAGAATATGACATTCCTGTTTTGGTTTTACAATTTTTAAATTGACAATCCTTTCTTTTCTGCTATAATCTACAGCTAATATTTACCAAAGGTGAGCTGAATTCATGTCCGTTTTTATAGATAATTCTTTCTGCGATTCATTTATCTTATGCGGTAGGGAAAAAATAGATCGGAAG